>CAZCKQ010000173.1:0-4290 GCA_964499315.1 uncultured Eubacteriales bacterium
GACCTCGTCGACTACCGAATCACCATCATTGTACATAATATCAAGCAGCACTATGTCGTTGCCTTCCAGGTCCGTCCCTATCGGCTCATGAAGCGATACCTCGCTCTTTATCTTTTTGGCCGTTCTCAGATGCATCAGTATCTCGTTATCTATGCAGCGAGCCGCATAGGTAGCAAGGCGCGTACCTTTCTGGCTATCAAATGTCGTTATCGCCTTTATCAATCCGATAGTACCGATGGAAATCAGATCATCGCTTTCTTCCGTACTGGACGAGTATTTTTTTACTATGTGCGCAACAAGTCTTAAATTCCTTTCAATAAGTACATTGCGCGCATCATCATCGCCATTTCTGAACATCTCAAGGTATTTCATCTCCTGTTCACTGCTGAGGGGCTGGGGAAAAGAACTCGGGTTGGCAATATACCCCAGAAAATTACTTTGAGCGAATTTTAAAAATGAAAACAAGAAAAGATGGCCTCCGAAAAATGGTCACCTTAAAATTATATGTACCGCAATTAATCTGTGTGCATGTACTTTTATAAACCTTTTTTCATTATTTCGGAAGCGATTTCACTAAAGACGGGGGCAGACGCGGTCCTTCCATTTCTTCCGTTTTCAACGAAAACCGCTATTGAATACTTTGGCTGCTTTGCGGGGAAATAACCTGCAAACCACGCGTGCACCACCATTTTCCCATCCTTGTACTGGCCTGTTTCCGCGCTGCCCGTTTTGCCGCATGCGCCGCCATATTGCTCAATATCAAAACCTTCTCCGGTTCCGCTGGTCATGACCCCTCTCATAAGCCCGCCTATTAACCGTGCCGTCGATAACGGCATAATCCTCTTCCATGAATTGACTCTTAAATTTCTTATTTTCTTGCCGTTCTGATCCACGATCGAATCTATGATGTTGACCCTGTTTTTTATCCCTCCGTTGGCGATAGTCGCCGCTATATTCGCAACCTGTACCGGAGTTGCCATTATCGTTCCCTGGCCTATCGACAGGTTGGCGATATCACCGTTTGAATAATAAGCGTCCGCAGGCGGAAGGAGCCCGGAAGATTCCTCCAGATTCTGCGACCTTATACCCGTTTCGGCGCCAAGGCCGAAATCAGCCGCCATTTTTACAAGCTTCCGATAACCGGTTTGTATCGAAGCATTTATGAAATACGGGTTACAGGATAATGCGAACCCCTTTTCAAGATCGATCAGCCCATGGCCTCCGGTCTGATGCGACGAGCACT
Organism: uncultured Eubacteriales bacterium; assembly: GCA_964499315.1. Lineage (GTDB taxonomy): Bacteria > Bacillota > Clostridia > Acetivibrionales > CAYWGM01 > CAYWGM01. Next base: position 1,244 of record CAZCKQ010000173.1, read on the forward strand.
TAAAAATATTGGACCCGACCCTTATGGATCCGCTGCACAGATAATTATCCAAGTCCATTCCTTCCGGGTCAAAGTCGCCTGCTATTACCGCGTCCGTCATTGCGGCGACATCAATTATCTTGAATATTGATCCGAGGTTGTATGATGCCACCGCCCGGTTAAAAAGCTCCATCCCCGGGCTTCCGAGGTACTGCGAAATCCTGTTCTGGTCGAAATCCGGCTTGCTCGCAAGAGCGGCGATACTGCCGTCAAGGACGTTCTCCACTACGACGGCTCCGGTCACATTATGCCTTGCCATCACTTCTTCAACAATTTTCTGTATTTGAATATCAATAGTAGTCTTCACGTTATAAGCCGGCGGCTGGCCGGCATAATCATGAGGCTTGCCTTCATGCAGGGTCAGGATGCCATAACCCAAACCTGTCAGCGGTGTTTTTCTTGCATCGGTATAGGATACGGCTGCCAGCGCCATACCGGAAGAAAGCTCTTCGTTATAGCTCTTTTCAATACCGCTGGCTCCGGAATCATCGCTGTCATTTAAATATCCGGTAAGATGCCTGGCAAGCGAATTGCCGTCATACCTGCCGTTTATTTGTATGATGGATACGCCTTTATCAATGATATTATCCGGATTGACGCGCCTTAATTCTTCAGCCTCCTCCATGCCTACCTCGAATACCGGCGGGCTTTTCGAGCTGGCGATCGATGACGCGACATTAGCGCAATCAAGTCTCAGTATATCGCAGATTTCAATTAAAAGGTCCGATTGGACGGCATTTGCGCCGGTGTTTACAAGCCACGGTTGTATTACTGCAAACGCCTTTTGCCCCGCTGAAGTCAACGAAATGCCGTTTTTATCAAGGATCGATCCCCTCGGACGATCAATAACGGTAAAAAGGATCCTCTGCGCAGTCGCAGCCTTCGAAAGGCCTTCCCCTGAAAAAAGCTGCAAACCTGAAAACCTGATTAACGCCAATATAAAAAATAGCAGGATCACATATCTGACAATATTGATTTTGTTTTTCACATATAAATTTTTTGCCTTTTGTATGTTGTTTATACGATTAATGTGAAGAGCGGCGTAAAATTGAATATTCGGGTATAGGTCTGTCAATCCCGATTCTTATCTTCATCTGCGGGTGAGGAGCGCTCTCAATCGGCGCGCCGTCCCCATCGGTCATCTTTCCGATCCTTTGGAGGAAAAACGGTCCTTTCGGGGGAACAACCTCAACGACATCGCCGCTATTTATCTTATTGCGCTGTTCAACCGTGGCAACGCCTGTATCATTGTCATAATCAAGAACAAGGCCGACGAAATCGTAATCCCTGATATACGACGACGATTCATACGACTGGCAATCAGCGCCGGTTCCGCCAAAATAAAATCCGGTGGTGTATTCCCTGTGGCTTGCTTTTGCAACTTCATCAAACCATTTTTGTTCGAACCGCCAGGAATCGGGGCATGCATAGTATGAATCGATAGCTTCCCTGTATGCTTTGGTAACCGTTGCTACATAATACGGGCTCTTCATCCGCCCTTCAATCTTCATAGCCGTTATTCCCGCTTCTGCCAACTCGCGGATATGACGGATCATGCACAGATCTTTGGAATTCAATATGAAAGAGCCGCGCTCATCTTCCAGGACAGGAAAATATTCACCCGGGCGGGTTTCTTCAACCAAATGGTACTTCCACCTGCAAGGATGGGCGCAAAGCCCCGAGTTTGAATCCCTTCCTGCAAGATAATTGCTCAGAAGGCACCTGCCGGAATAAGAAATACACATCGAACCATGTACAAAGACCTCGAGTTCAAGATCTTGAGGGATATGACGCCTTATTTCCGTTATTTCCGCAAGCGAGAGTTCCCGGGCAAGGATAATTCTTTTTACACCTGCCTCATGCCAAAATTGCGCGCTCATCCAATTTGTCGTATTTGCCTGTGTGCTCAGATGTATTGCAGTATCAGGCATGAGTTGTCTGACAAGAACAAGGGCTGCGGGATCGGACACAATAACGGCATCTAACCCGATGCCGGCGACAGTCCTGATGTATTGCCCCACATCGTCAACATCCCTGTTATGCAGGTTCGAATTTAAAGCAAGATATGCCTTGCAGCCCCTTAAATGAGCAAACCCGATTGCTTCCTCCATCTCAGGCAGGCTGAAATTGTCGGCGTATGCCCTGAGACTGAACTCCTCTCCGCCAAAATATACGGCATCGGCGCCATAAATGACTGCCATTTTCAATTTCTCAAGATTTCCTGCCGGTGACAACAATTCGACTTTTGTCATATCACTTTTACCCATTTCATATCTTCAGGCTCAGCGCTATTCCGTCTCCCATCGGAATGACCACAGTCTCCAACGAAGGATCGTCACTCAGTCTATCAAGGTATTCTCTTAACCTGTATACAATGGTACGGCTTTTTCTTGGCACAACTCCCCCGCATCCTTGCGTCATCCCTCTGAAAAGCACATTGTCCGAAATCAGCAGACCGCCGCGTCTCAAGAGACGGAGGCACTCCGGAAGGAATTCGGGATATTGCCCCTTCGAAGCATCAAGAAAAATCATGTCGTATTCTTTTTCCAGGCACTTCAAGACTTCCAAGGCATCTCCTTCAATAATATTGATCTTTCCGGCAAGGCCTGCCGCCTTTATGTTATCCATAGCGGCAGCAACCGATGCGCTATCCTTTTCAATGGTATCGATCCGCCCGTCGGCGGGTATCAACTGTGCCATGATTATTGCGGAATAGCCTATCGCAGTCCCGATTTCCAGAACTCTTGACGGCTTGACAAGACATGTTGTGATTTTAAGCAGTTTTATGAGATCAGGGGATGCAATCGGTATTTGATGCCGACATGCATACTCTTTCATTACTTCGATGATATTCATTTGCTTTGTGCGGCTCTTTTCTTTTCAGCCTTTTTTATAGCTGCCAGATGCTCATTGTATGTCTTTGAAAAATAATGCTCCCCCGTACCGTCGTCTTTTGCAACAAAGTAATAATAGCCATGTTCCTCAGGGTAAAGCGCCGCGTCTATCGA
>CAZCKQ010000174.1:0-4282 GCA_964499315.1 uncultured Eubacteriales bacterium
AATCGCTTGATGTAGTGTAGTAGTCATTTCCTGCAAGATCAATGATGCAGGCAAAACCACCCATTGAAAATTCCCCTCTTGAGAGGGGTGGCTCGCCCTTGCGAGACGGGGAGTGTTTATTGATATTATAAACATCATCGCCGCCGAGATCGATTATAAAATCAAAATCACCTGTGTAGATATTTTTTCCGGGTCCGCAGATTGCAATACGTATGCCGTCTTCATCGGAGTAAAACAAGAAATCACCTGAAACATATTTATTATTATAACATCAGGCCGTACTTTATGGTAAAATTAATTGACAATCGGACCAACAGATTTTATTTTCACTTAGGAGGCGCTTTTACCATGGATAAAGTACTGCTGAGCCTTGCAGAAGGGTTATTGGATTTGGATTACAGGCACTTCATAATGTATGCTATAGGAATCGTCCTTATATATCTTGCCATAAAGAAAAATTACGAACCTATGCTGCTGCTTCCGATAGGCTTCGGAGCGATACTGGTGAACCTGCCGTTATCATCCGTCCTTACCATGCCGGGCAGGACATATGATCCTGAAGTATCAGACTTCATCAGCAAAAATCCTGAACTGCGAGGCTTTTTTGAGCAGACACTGCATTACGTTTTCAATGGTGACGTGGCTTACAAAACAGATCCCGGGATCCTTAAGATACTTTTTGAGACGGGTATATTGACGGAATTGTTCCCCGTCCTGATCTTCATAGCCGTAGGCGCAATGATTGATTTCACTCCCCTTTTCAACCGCCCGTCCATGATATTCCTTGGTGCTGCCGCGCAATTCGGCATCTTCGCCACATTGCTGGTATCGGTGCTTGCGGGTTTTGACCTTAAGCTTGCCGCGTCCATCAGTATAATAGGAGCAGCCGACGGTCCTACGGCGATTTTTGTGACATCGAGATTTGCAAAGGAATATCTCGGCCCCATATCCATAGCCGCGTATTCTTATATGTCACTGGTACCAATCATTCAGCCTCCTGTGGTAAAACTGCTGACTACCAGGAAGGAGCGCATGATAAGGATGGATTATACCATAAAAACCGTATCGAAGGCTGTAAAGATAATCTTCCCCATTTCCGTCACCATAGCCGCAGGATTGCTCGCGCCTTCGAGCGTACCTTTGATAGGCCTCCTCATGTTCGGCAACCTCATCCGGGAAAGCGGCGTACTCGAAAGACTATCGAAATCCGCTCAGAATGAATTGGCAAACCTCGTGACGCTGCTGCTCGGAATCACCATAGGCTCCACTTTATCGGCAGACAAATTCCTGCAGCCATCCACCCTTTTCATAATATTAATAGGCGCGGCAGCCTTTGTGTTGGATACTGCCGGCGGAGTCCTCTTTGCAAAATTGTTTAATATGTTCACCAGTAAAAAAATCAATCCGATGATTGGCGCCGCCGGAATATCAGCCTTCCCTATGTCGGCAAGGGTCATACACCGGATGGCGCAAAAAGAAGATCCCACCAATTTCATCCTGATGCCGGCCGTTAGCGCCAATGTCTCAGGTCAACTGGGCTCGGTGATTGCAGGCGGACTATTGCTTGCCCTCATACCGATATTTGCCGGATGAAAGGACAGGAGGAAACATACATGTATGGTCTGATTAATAGCCAGGCAATTTCAGACGGCCTGATAATCGCAGCGGTAGGATTCACCGGCGTATTTGCCGTATTGGTGCTGTTTTTTGCACTTGTAAAAGTCATGACTGCGGTATTCTCAAAAAAACAATAATGCCATCATGGGAATCACAATTTGATCCATGCATTCAGTCCATCAGGCTTATCCGGGTCAGTGCCCCTGATTTCGGACTTATAGAACGCCAGCGCCTGCGATATGAAAACAAAAGGAATCCCCCGGACGGCATCGTCAAGCTCCGTCCCTGATGTCACATGAAGCTTGACACCTGGTATCTTTTCCATAGGGTTGCTGCTATAGGTGATCACGGCAGCCCCTCTTTTGATCAGGTCATTTACAAGGTCCCTCTGATAGGCAAGACCGTCGGATGTCAGGCATACTACCGCCAGAGTTGCTTTATTCACCAGAACCATGGGCCCGTGTCTTACATCAAGCACATGATGGTGGATCCCAGGTATTTCCGCTATCTCAGTGAATGCTATAGCGGCTTCGGCGGCAATACCCTGCATTTCGCCGTCAGCAAGGATGACAACGTTCTTCCATTCCTCAACGGCAATGGCCTTGAGCTTGTCTTTATATGTATTTATAAAGTTGTTTCCAATTTCTATCGCCTTTTTTATACTTTGTTCAAGAAGTTCATCACCGCTCAGATACGCAAGTATCAACAGGTTTGCCGTATAAAGATTGGTTACCGTCCTTGTCTGGCAGACACTTTCATCAAATGCCCACGGCATTTCCAGCGTCAGGTCGGAAAGCTTCGACAGGTCAGAATTCTGGACGCAGCAAATGGAAAGAATTGCTGCCCCTGTTAATGATTTTACGCTCTGAACCGCATTTACCACTTCGCTTGTGCTTCCCGAACGTGAAGGCACGATCAGCATCGTCCCATCAAGCATGTTCTTATATTTATGGTAATTCAGCATTAAATCCCCGGAGGCAACCGCCGCCGATGGTATACCAAGTCTCAATCTCGCGGAGAATTCACCCGATTTGCACAGACAGTAGCTGGATCCGCATCCTGTATAAGTCAGCGATTTCGGTTTTTTAGACTTGAAAAAGCCGATGATTTTATCTTTTTTGTCTGACAAATAATCATAAGTTTTTGTTAATGCTGCATACTGATTCATTATTTCGCTGTACGTAATATTCATATAGCTATCTCCGCTTTTGGTCTGAATTTTAATGGCACTTGTAATTATCCAAAATATTAACTATTTTATCTTTAATTAATGCTTCCGGCTCATTAGCCAGAATGCCTCTTCTTATTTTGTCATACTGCACAGGCAGGTACTGGCTGATCAGAGACAAAGGAATCACTGTCGATCTGAGATTGGATATCAATAATTCTATGGATTGTTTTACCTCCCTAACATTCAGATAATACCTGCACCTGTCGTAGAGGCTGTATTTCCTGGCCAGCCAGGATTCATGCACATTGCCTTGATAATGCTTTTTCCAGTGCTCTGGGTTGTCAAGCATCGCCTTGTCCAATGCATTGATGAAATCGGACAACAAGACATCAGGCTTATTGGAAAACAGCTCATTCTCAATGAGGTTGAGCATGAAAAGCGCTTCTCTCAATGCAAATGTGAGCGCAGGCCCGACCTTTAGGATGGCTATGCCATCTTCCATCATCTGCTTCAAGGCTTCCGCAGTCTGATAATCGGTGGAATGGCCTTCAAAGACCAGATTGGGGTATTCCTTGAGGGCAGCGCACAAGTCCGCCGCCTTCTCCCGTTTATATTCACATATGCTTTTATCCCCGAATTCCACACCGGGCTGTACTACTACCGCAATGACGTTATCCCACGCATTTTCAAGCCCTCGTTTGAAGAATGCTTCCTTAAATAATCCTACTGTCTCTTTAAAGTCATCGACGGTTGTTACTTTAACTTCTCCGTCGGCTTCCCCGCTTCCTCCGGGCACGGGAACCTCACTGCCTATAACATAGACAGGAGGCAAGACATCCGAATTGATCCTTTTCAAGTCCTTGAATGCATTTTCGGCCTCTTCTGCCAGGATTGCGCCTCTCAAAGCAATTATTCCGGAATCGGGACGCCCTTCGCGATTATCATCAGCAAGCTTCATGCTCGTATCCAAATGAATTTTAGTGAAACCCGCCATTACATATTCCCGTATAAGTTGTCTGGATTTTTGCATTGCCGAATCAGATTTTTCGTTTTTCCAAACTAAAGGACCCAGATGATCGCCGCCAAGAATTATTTTTTGTGACGGGAAATTGATCTTGTCTGCGATAGTATGTATAAAGCTATGAAAATCACTCGGCTTCATCCCCGTATAACCGCCATACTGATTGACCTGATTGGCGGTCGCCTCTATGAGGATATGCCTTCCGTCAGTCAATGCGTTTTCCATGGCAGCTTCAATCACATATCTGTTAGCGCTGCATATTGACACAATACCTTCCGGTAAGCCGCCTTTTTGTGATTTGATAATGTTTTTTAAAGGATGTACATTTACCATAAGCCCCCCTGGCAGTTCAACTACACAAGGATACTACTCCGAAAAAAAACCGAAAAGCCCTTGATATCGGGCTTTTCACGAATTATGGTGGAGATGAGGGGGATCGAACCCCTTACCTCTTGAATGCCATTCAAGCGCTC
>CAZCKQ010000175.1:0-4266 GCA_964499315.1 uncultured Eubacteriales bacterium
TTGCGTTCTACAACTGTATGCCTGCTGCGCCACGTTGCCGTTTTCAGGCGTGCCTCCTGCCTCCACGAAAACTGAGTGCTCCTTCATTATTCGCGCAACACACAGGTGGATTGAACGTGATCTTTTTATAAATTCAATGTCTCATAACATCATATCCCCCTATTAGTGATCTTTACGTTATCAGTTTATTATCGCTTTACATAAAATGTTACAATTACAATTTGGCCTTTGTTCCGGACATTCCGCAAAGAATGCCGTATATCTCGGGATTGACCTTTCGTAAATTGACCGGTTTCAAATCTTTATTCGTCCAGACATGATATGTATCGCCTTCGCATATCGGACTGGGATTGCCGTTCACAAGGACGTCATACCTGAAATGAATCCTTGTAGGCGTCACTTCACATACATACGTCCTTACTGTGACAACATCCTCATATCTGGCCGAACCCTTATAATAGCATCTGAGCTCTATCAGCGGGAGCAGCAGCCCGTTTTCCTCAACCTTCGAATAAGGGTAGCCTGCCTTCCTGATCATATCCGTCCTCCCCGCTTCGAACCATATCGGATAGTTCGAATGGTGGACGACCCCCATCCTGTCCGTCTCAGCATATCTGACTGTCAGCACTGTTTCAGCATATTCCATACGTCACCTTGCTCAATATTGTATACTCAACCTTTTATCAGCTATTAACCTTTTATCAGCCTGATATAGACCTTTCTGGTCCTCGGACCGTCAAACTCGCAGAAATAGACGCCTTGCCACGTACCAAGCTTCAATCCGCCGTTTTCAATTATCACGGTGCAGGACGAGCCCATCACCGAGGCCTTCATATGCGCATCCGAATTACCTTCCATATGCTGATACGCGCCGCTTTCCGGGAAAGCCTTCCTGAGCCCCGCCAACACATCATGGACCACATCGGGGTCTGCGTTCTCGTTGATAGTCACACCCGCCGTGGTATGAGGGACAAATACGACCGCAACGCCTTCCTTGATCCCGCTCCTCTCCACTTCCTGCCTGATTATGCCCGTGATATTGATGAACTCATCAGGCTTCGTTGTCCTTACCGTATACTCCATGCCTGCTGCACAACCCTTCTTCACTTTTTATTGTCATCTAATTATAGCATATCTGTATTTACTTCCATATTGCGCATGTGCATTATAGCCAAGATAAAAATAAAAGCGCGCTACATGGCGCGCTGCTCATTTTTTTAGCTTTTGCATAGAATCATATCCAAAAAATGGGCAAAAATGAATTTTTATGCGGTAATCTTATGAAACAGCATGCATTACTTAAAAAATTGCACACTGGATATTCCGTTATTTAAAGCTTTCGGTAGGTTTAAGTGGTTTGTCGCTCAGGATAGTCTCGACTTCTTCAAAACCGGCCGGGAAAGCATAATTGTAACGGGCAGGCAGGGCGAAGACGTACCGCGAATTACGTCCGAGTTCGCTCGGAAGCATCGGTGCCGCGCCTATATGGAATTCCCCTTTCTGCAAAGAATTCCACTGGCCGATTGTAAATACCATAATGGGGATATCCTGGCGAGGCTCCTGCGACGTCCACAGCGGGTGCCGTATATTGATTACCGGACCGTTCGCGGTGATCTTGCCGTTATCCGACACATTCAACGAAAAGCCTTCCCATACGTGGATAACGATCCTATAGCCTTTCCAGGTCGCAGGCAAAGTGAAATCAAAGCCATATTGAGTATTATTGTATACGATCGAGTCGGCTTCCTCATAAGCGCCGAGCATGACATCGGTGATGACCCACCGGCCGTCCGTCTTCTCCACCACAAGAGTAATCGGGCGTTTCGCGGCGACACCTCCGCCTTCAACCTCAACGCTTGTTATTTCGATTATCTCGCCTTTTACTTCATATGCATCACGCGCATCCGCATCATCCGATATTTTTTGAATGGATCGGATCTCTATACGGTCCGGCCATGGGCTTGAGGTCAGCCTTCCCGGCGCATTCAAAGGATCGGCCAGCCATTTGTCGATCAATGCCTCTGTCACAAGACCGCCATAGTTCTCCCTCATGCTCCTCTCCAGTTCGGCTTTCGATGCCAGAAGCGGCACTGATTTGAGCCTGCTGCCAAATGTCCTGACTACTTCCGCTACCGCCGCAATTGTCGTCTGTTCGTCGTCAGCCGCTGTGCCTTCATCTGCGGGCGGAGCAGACGGCGTCCCGATATCGGAAGCCCCCGTCTTCACATCCTCGGCGGCATTGGTCAGGCTGCTGCAGGAGCCGAGCAATACCGCGGCGCATAATATGAACACCATTAACGCTGCTGATATGAATATAGTGAATTTTGACTTTTTATTATATTTCATGATCGATACCAACCTTTCTTTGATGGTCTCCTTTTGCTCACTCATCGTGGCCTGTAATATCCCTACAGGATATTTATGCATTGAAACGATGGATATTAACGTATCGCCATAGGCTTGTTTGTCCGCAGAGCTGAGATTTCTGATGACTTCTTCGTCGCAGGACAACTCGCATGCACGGTTCATCTCCCTTCTGACGAAATACATCAAAGGGTTGAACCAATGGACCGATACGGCAATCATCGTCAACCATTTTACAGCTATATCAAAACGCTTGAGATGTGTTGCTTCATGAAGCAGGATATATTTAAGCTGCTTTTCGTCAAAATTGATATCCGGGATAAAGATATACGGTTTGAAAATCCCTATGAGCATCGGGGAAGAAGCCAGACTGCTGCGCATAAGCCTGATGTTGCCATGCCCTCCCCGCAAATAGGCAAGCATCAGACTCTCTTCAGCAGCCGCAGGTTTGCTCACTGATTTCAGATACCGTGAAAACCGGATATACCCGGCCAGATTTAATGCAATTGAAATGAATACGCCAAGCAGCCAGATATAAATAGAATAATGCAGTATAATGTCAAAAAAACTGCCGCTGTTTCCTCCTTTATCGCCAATATCATGGTTATGGTTGTAGCCGCCGTTACTACCACCGTAATTATTGTCGTGATCGGCATTACTGCCGCTTCTGCCTTCAAACGATCCACCACTGGCGCCAGGGTATGCAAACGAACCGCTGCTATTTTGTCCTTCCCTCAGGTCTGCTGCAGCAGTCGCCCGACGGGAATCAAACACAGCGTTCATTATGCTATTATCGAAAGAAAGCGGGAATACCAGCCTCAGGATCACCACGAACCAGATATAGTATTGTATTGATTTCGAAAGCCTGTTTCTGATAAGAGGTTTGATTGCAAACAACACACATGCGAGGATACTTCCTGATAAAGATAACGAAATAATCAGTCTTATTGTTTCATTCATCTTTATCGCCTGCCTTTTTGGCGTCTGCCTTTTTGCCGACTACCTTGAACATGGTACGGAGTTCATCAATATCTTCTTGCTTCAGCTTATTGCTTCCGAGCAGCGTTGCCACGAGATTTTTGGCGCTTCCTGAGTATAACCGGTCAATCAGGTTTTGGGTGGTATATTCGTTGTATTCCTCTTCACATACAACGGGCTCATAATAGAATACCTCCCTTTTTACAGCCTTTACAGCGCCTTTTTCACAGAGCCTGCGGAGCAATGTTTTAATAGTAGAGTTTTCCCAATTGGTCTTCTGTTCGAGCGATTTTCTGATATCCGCGATAGTGATCCCGTTTCCCGCTTCCCATAATACATGCATGATTATGGCTTCTGAATCGGTTATCTTTGATGCCGGCGAATCGGCTCCCATATGTATTCCTTCCAAAGTAATACGCTTAATCCTGATTACAGTTTACACTTGTAACCCGTCGATGTCAATAGCTTTTTGGATAAAATTTGTATCATCAGCAACCCTAGTTTATCGGGTTAGCAAATTTTAACAGTAACTTTTTGTGCGTAATGATGGTAAAATGGTAATATGGTAAAGCATCAGAAATCCAAATCTCACAGATATAAAAAATGGCTTCTCGGTTTTTGTTTATTTCTGGCTGCCATCATAATATCGGTTATTATCGTTAATAATACCGCTTATGTCGCGTCTGGCCTTGATACTGTCAATACGCCTGTTACCGTAACAGCAACGCCCACTGCGACACTTGCCACCGTAGTTATTGCATCACCTACTGCCGTACACACGGTTGTCTCAACTTTTGCACCTTTCGCTATGCCCGCACCTATGTATGCATCAATGTATGCACCTATGCTCACACCTGCGCCTACGCCCGAGCCTACGCCCGAGCCTACGCCCGCGCCTTCGCCCGCACCTACGCTCACACCTAA
>CAZCKQ010000176.1:0-4265 GCA_964499315.1 uncultured Eubacteriales bacterium
CGAATTCGGCAATTAAGTTTCCGTTATGCAAATATCTGTTATACAAATATTCGTTATACAAATATATTATTACGCACGTCGCTTCGCTGATTCCGGCGCATATACTGTAGGAGGCAGTCTTATGTTCAGGGGTTTTTATGTTTTTAAGAAGGAGAAAGATAAATTATGTTCTTGGCGGCGGCGGCGTCAAAGGCATTGCCTATGCGGGAGTCTTCAAAGTGGCCGAGAGCCTTGACTACGGGAGGGCAAACATCGCCGGCGTTTCAGCCGGAGCCATAGCGGGCTCATTTGCGGCCGTCGGGTATAGTTCGGGAGAAATGCTCGATATATTGGAAAGATTCGATCTTGAGAAGGTTGACATAACAACGATTAAAAAACGCCTTCCTGTTATAGGAAGGTTTTTGGATTATACGGCAAGAAAGCGATACAGAGAAAATAAGGTTTACGGGCTCGATAGTTTTAAAAGATTCCTGCAGGAGGCAGATGGCGCAAGCCCGCAGGAAGGCTCTAAGGACAGTTCTAAGGACAGTTCCAAGGATAGATCAATAGGCGACATATTAAAAGGCATCGCGACATATATGAAGGAAGGGTACCTTTACGACGGCGATTATGTGGAGGAATGGATTTATAAAACGCTTGCCGCCAGAGGATACCGTACATTTGCCGATTTAAGGACAGGTTATGCCGATAAGTCGAATCCCCGGGGCTATAGGGTCAGGATGACCGCTGTGGATTATAACAGGACAAAGGTATTGATACTTCCCGACGATATGGCATTTTACGGGATCGATCCCGACAGGTTTGAGATAGCCCGGGCTGTACGCATGAGTACCGCCGTGCCGTTTGTGTTCAAATCCGTTGAAGTGAAAAAGACAGAAGGCGGGAATACGAAGACGTATCATATTGTTGACGGAGGAGTGCTTGACCAGTTCCCTTTCTGGGCTATAGACAACAGCCTCGAAACTGTCGGATTCACTTTGAATGGCGGCGACGCCGGCAAACTGTTCACACTCGATAATGCTTTGAGTATCTTTAAAGGATTGGTTTCGGCGGTACACGACATCGGAGTGCCCAAGGATACAGTTAATAAGATAAAATATATGGGCGCCATCGATACGTCAAAGGTCGGATTCCTCGATTTCCACATCGACAAAGCAGATAAGGAATATCTGTATAACGCGGGTGTGACGACTGCGCGCGAGGTCTTTGGCAAGATGCGGACGCTTTAAGTTTACAAAGCAGACATTATATACTAAAATATGTTTATTATATTCCGAATCTCGGGATTTTTGGAGGAGCAACCAGATAATGCGTTATGAAAGCACGAGGGGCAAAGCGGGATCAGTTGCATCAGCCGAAGCAATAAAACTCGGTATTGCCCCTGACGGCGGACTCTTTGTGCCTGAGAAAATCGTTCAGATTGCGATGACCGATATCCGTAAAATGGCGGATCTGGATTACATAAACAGGACCGCAGGGATTTTACGGCTGTATCTGGACGATTACACCGACGTAGAGATATACGAATGCGCCGCAGCGGCATACAATCTTTCAAGGTTTGACCATCCTGACATCGCTCCTTTGCGCAAGCTGAACGATCATGTATTCATGCTTGAGCTTTGGCATGGCCCCACATGCGCTTTTAAAGACATGGCGCTCCAATTGATGCCGCATCTTCTGGTCAGAGCGGTACATAAGACAGGTGAAGCAAACAAGATAGTGATACTGGTCGCCACTTCGGGAGATACCGGAAAGGCGGCCCTTGAAGGATTCAAAGATATAGAGGGGACAGAGATAATCGTATTCTACCCGAAGCGCGGAGTGAGCAGGGTACAGGAACTCCAGATGATAACCCAGGAAGGCTCAAATGTCCACGTAGTTGCGGTGGACGGTAATTTCGACGATGCGCAGAAGGGTGTAAAAGAGATTTTCGCGGATGCCGCATATAATGATTTGCTGCAAGATGCCGGTTTTAGCCTGACTTCGGCAAATTCGATCAATTGGGGCAGGCTCGTGCCACAGATAATATATTATTTTTCGGCTTATGCCTCGCTTATTGCGCGAAATGAAATCAAACCCGGCACCAAAATAAACATAGCCGTGCCCACAGGAAATTTCGGAGACATCCTCGCCGCGTTTTATGCCGGCAGGATGGGCCTGCCTGTCAACAGGCTGATTTGCGCCTCCAATATGAATAATGTATTGACTGAATTCATCAATACCGGGGTATACGACAGGAAGCGGGACTTTTACCAAACCATGTCGCCTGCGATGGACATACTTGTTTCGAGCAATCTTGAAAGGCTCCTGTATGAGGTGACGGGTCATGACGCCCAGCCGGTGGCCGACTGGATGGCCGCTTTGGCAAACAACGGCATGTATAGCGTCGACCAGCGGACCTTTGAACAAATCTCATCGCTTTTCTGGGCGGGATACAGCAACGAGGAGGAAACCCTCAAGACTATCGAATCGATATACAGGGAATATGACTATGTTGTAGATACTCACACCGCTGTCGGGATAGATGTATATGACAAATATGTGATTTCAACCTGTGATGTGACAAAAACAGTGATAACTTCGACTGCAAGCCCGTTCAAATTCAATGAGAGCGTCGCAAAGGCCATTTTAAAGCCCGACAGTATTCAGGGCATGGATGAATTCCGGCTTCTTGAGATGTTATCCGTTGAAAGCAGGATGCCGATACCTGCCGGATTAAAAGATCTGGACAAGAAACAGGTCAGACACGTAAAGACATGCGGTAAAAACGATATGAAGCAGACCGTATCCAAAATACTTGGGATATAAAAAAGCTGAAGTCAAAAAGGATAAGACGCGCGATGGTCAATATTGCCATATTAGGGTATGGAATAGTGGGGTCCGGCGTTGCCGAACTCATAACCAGGAACAGGACAAGCATCAGCACAAAAACCAACAACGATATTCGTGTGAGCAAGATATTGGATATCAGGGACTTTCCTGACGATCCGAACAGCGGTATCCTTACAAAGGATCCTGACGAGATTTTCAACGACCCTTCGATAAGCATCATCGTCGAGACCATAGGCGGGATCGGCGCCGCATATGAATATACAAGGAAAGCTTTCGATACCGGGAGGCATGTCGTTACATCAAATAAAGAGCTTGTCGCCACTCACGGGCCTGAATTGATGGAACATGCAAGGCAAAAATCATGCAGCTACCTGTTTGAGGGCAGCGTAGGAGGCGGTATACCCATCATACGACCGCTGAAGCAATGCCTCGCCGCGAACCAGATTACGGGCATCACCGGTATTCTTAACGGCACTACAAATTTTATATTGACAAAAATGAAGAGGGAAGGCATGGATTTCTCCACAGCCCTCAGGCACGCCCAGCAAAACGGGTATGCGGAGGCCAATCCTCAGGCGGATATCGACGGGCATGACGCATGCAGGAAGATAGCGATACTCTCTTCGATAGCCTACGGCGAATTCGTAGATTACAGGCACATATATACGGAAGGTATTTCGGCAATCGACCCGGCGGATATTGAATATGCGGAGATCCTCGATTCGGTGATCAAGCTTATCGCCATAAGTAAAAAAGTCGGCGGCATGATTTACGCGAGGGTAAGTCCATCCATCGTAAGCAGGCAGCATCCGCTTGCAAATGTGGAGGATGTGTTCAATGCAATCGTCGTAAAGGGTGACGCCATAGGCGACGCCATGTTCTATGGGCGCGGCGCGGGCAAGCTTCCGACCGCCAGCGCTATAGCCGCGGATATTATGGATATAGTCAACAATACGGGGAGAAATGAAAGAATCGTCTGGGAAAGGAAGCCATACTGCAATATCGTGGATGCAGGTGAAAACGAGACGAGGTTTTTCATACGCACCTCGACCAGAAACAGGGAAGAGGCCTGCCGGTTCGTATCAGGCGTATTCGGCAAGGTCGATTTCATAAGATTGAACAAGGCAGGGCATGATGATGACGTGGCCTTTGTTACACGGAAGGACAGAGAAAAGAATATTATACCTCTGATAGAAAGGTTGAATGGAGTCGGCTCCATAAGGCGCGTGCAGAGCGCAATAAGGTTTGAAGAGGATTAAGTTTTTATATAGTCAGGTTTTTTGAAAGGAGGCTGGGTGCTTTGGGATTGATAATCCAGAAATTCGACAGCGGAGTTATTGCCGATGCCGAAGGCATACGCATGGCTGCGGCGAGGATAATCAGATCATACGATTCGGGCAATTCTATAGTAGCGGTTGTCGCTTCCCAGGGTG
>CAZCKQ010000177.1:0-4204 GCA_964499315.1 uncultured Eubacteriales bacterium
CAGCAGCCGTCAGCCCTGATTGGGAAGGGTTGAGCGACGTGATCAAAGTCTATGGCGATATGGTCAAAAGCCAAATTAAAAGCGAAGATGTAAGGTATGGCGACAATGTGCAGGTCTCGCCGCCCGCATCCGGGGGAGTAAAAAGATGGGGAAGGCAAATAATCGTAACGCTTGATAAGGTCAGGGCACAGGACCTGTTCGGAAAATTAGCTTCCAGGGCAGCCGGTGATGACGCGTTGGCCAGGTTGGTTTTCGGCAATCTTGAGAATGCCGTCTCACTTTTTGCAGATTACGGATATTTCAATTCATTACTGCTGTCTAACGAATATGGTTATATAAAACTGACGCCTGAAATGAAGAATGTCATATCTTTTCTGAATTCGGCAGGCAGCCCGGATTTTATGAACACCGCCGCGGGGCTTGTCAGACAACTCGGAGGTAAATTTACCGTATCGGGAGACCCCGTCATGAAGATCGTGGTTGATAACGCCGGAAATATACTTGACAGGGAATTTGAGCTGCCGCTCACCGATGAATCAAAAAACGAGGAGTTTACCTTAAGGCTTCATAGCGGATTAAGCGATATCGGCGGAGATATATTGAAGAACTCGTTCCATTCGGTGGAGATAACCAGACCTAAGGCCGGCGGCGGCAGCATTACAAGCAGATATGGCGTCGAACCGTCGTTTTCCGGAAACGGCGCGGTCACTGACGGGAACGAAAGCACCAGATTTTTCGCTCTAACCGAAGAAAACGGCACGGTGATTGATTCTGTAGAAACTGTCATCACCGTTTCGGAACGGAAGAACGATAAGCAGAAGACGAGAAACAGGGATGTTTCGATCGATATCAGGTATAATGCCCAGAAGTACAACCTGAAGATTGCCGAGGAGACCAAATTCGGATGGCAATTCGATCTGCCGCAGATTGATCCGTTAAAGACGGTCAATCTGAACACCTTGACCGAAGAAGGAAAGAATAGGCTTATGACGGATATCCTGGCCTCATTCGGATCCTTTTACTTAAAAAATAAAGAGGTATTTGACGCCTTTCTTGGAGCCGGTAAATAATGTATGATCAGGACTTTTGCATTGCTGTTGAATGATTTCAAGCTGTTTTTCAAGGATTGGAAGGCGGTGGTATTGCTAATAATATTGCCTGCCTTTGCTATCGGCTTCTTTTCTTATGCTCTCGCTCCCTATATCAACAGCAGCAATTTCATCGAGCCGTTCGATATCGCTATTGTGGACATGGAGGATACCGCGCAGTCCCGGATGCTTATAGGCCAGCTCGAGCAGATATCAGTGTTCCGCGGGATAATTAAAGAAGATTATGACGGCGCCATCGACCTTATAAAGAGCGATAAGATCGGTTCGGCGTTGGTGATACCTGAAGATTTTACCTTAAGCGTCTCCGAAGGGCGCAACAAGCCAGTTACCGTCATAGGCAACAAGAAAAGGCCGGTCCAGTCGTACATTGTCAAGAACCTGATGTTGAGCGCCGCCAATCTTGTATCTGCCGGACAAAGCGCAATAGCTGCCATTTATCATTTCAACCGGGAGGCAGGGGTGAAAGGCAGCGAATTGAATGCGCAATATGCTGATTCCACTTCTAAGATAATGCTTCAGACGCTTGCAAGAAATGAGGTTTTCACGCAGACCGACGCCGGCGGGAGTTATGACCTTACACCTGCCGAATACTATACCGCAGGCCTTATAGCGGTCTTTTTGATGCTTGCAGGCATGCCCGGAATGAAGATGCTTGTGACCGAGAGGTCGGCGGGCCTGACCTTGAGGCTGAAGGCGTCGCCGGTGAGGATGTGGCAGGTCATCCTGTCCAAATTCCTTGTATCGGTGATTCTGTCGTTGATCCAGTTCGGCGCGATAATCATAATGACATCAGCGATCTTTAAGAATTACTGGGGAGCTCCACCGCACAAAATCCTCATGCTATTTGCAGGTATACTGTTTGCCGTGTCTGCATGGTCGGTTTTCGTGTCGTCCGTTTCGAGGACTCCTGCCGCGGCCGATGCCGTAGGATATCTGGGGATCCTGCTCATGGCTGTCGTCGGCGGCAGCATATATCCGCTTTCGCTGATGCCGGGATTCATCAGGTCCATCAGCGTTATGACCATCAACCGCTGGGCTATGGAGGGCTTCATGCAGCTTTTCTCCGGTGAAAGCCAAGGAGGGGTCGTACCCGGTTTTTTCCCGCTCGTTGTGATCGGAGGGGCTCTGCTGGCAGGCGCATTGATACGTATGAAGTATATGTCGGAAAGGCATGGCGGAACAAGCCTGTGAAGATATGATCGGTATGAAGAAGTTTTTGATGATAACTCTGTACAAATTGAAACTGATGCTGGCGGACAGGCTTTTCTTCTCGGCGATGATCATCATCCCGCTTTTTATCATGGTCGCGACGGGGGACGCGCTGCGCAGCGAGAAATACGGTACTGTCCCCATTGCCTTTGTTGATGATGACCACAGCGCATACTCCGGATTGGTGATTGTCAGGACGGGACAAACCGAGGGCTTGAAGGTATTCGACACCGATGCGTCCACCGCGGCCGGTATGCTGGAAAATAAACAGGTCGAGGCGGTATTCATCATCAGGGAAGGCTTCATGCAAAATATTGAAGTCGGCCAAAATGAAGGATTGATCGATATAATAAAATCGCCCTCGTCTTTTTCCACGGATTATGTGAGAGAAGTAGTGGACGGTCAGGTGATGCGGCTTATAGCCGGCCATACGGCTGCGAACTGGGTGGCGGATCGGTATGATAAGCTCGGCAAGCCTGTCGGAGCTGACCTCAAAAATGAGGTAGTCCGGTATACTGATTCGCTATGGGAACCGGAGCCGTTAATGACCGTTGATTATAAGGAATTGGGTGACGGAGGTGAAGCCCAGGCGGGCATAATGCCCGTTCCGGCGGCTACCGCCGCATCGGCAGGCCTTATTGTGGCATTTCTGATGTTCTATGTCCTGTTCAGCAGCGGCTGGCTCGTCGAAGAAAGGGTGAACGGGACGCTGAAGAGGCTGGTTGCGGGTCCCGGGGCCCTTGGGTATTCATTTGCAGGCAGTGTTGCCGCGTTGATGATATCCGGATTGATGCAGCTCGCCCTTTTTGGCATCATAGACAGGGTCGCATTCGGTGTGCGGCTCTTTCCGGGGCCATACTCCTACCTTGTACTGACAATGTATCTTTTGGCGGTCATATCTATAAGCATGCTGCTTTCATCGGTTCTGAGGACGCCATCGCAGTTGCAGGCGGGCGCGCCGGCGATTGCGCTGGCAACAGGTTTTGCCGGAGGTTGTTTCTGGAATTTCGTTGAGATGCCTTCCGATATTGCGGTATTATCCCTTGCAACGCCCCAGGGGTGGGCTATGAGGGGGATCAATGCCTTGCTCGTTGATGCTTTTGGGATTGGCCCCGTGTTGCCTTCTCTGTTGGTACTTTTTACAATATCATTGATTTTGCTGCCTTTAAGTTATATTATAATTAAAGTTTACGTAACGAAGTAGGGTGGCATTTTAATGAATATACCGGATCTGTTGCTGTTGACCAGGGGATTTTATAAACGGATTACCGATAAGAAGCCGATGCTGATCGTCGGCATATTTTTAGTCGGGTTGATCGATATTACATTCCCATTCATATTGGACAACTTCAGTTTGCTGTTCCTTACAAATACCGGAACAACGATCATATACAATATCCTGATTCTTATTGCGGTCTCTTTTGCACTTGGCATCGTCGACACAGTGTTCTTTGCGCTGCCTCTTTTCGACCTATTCAGGGTTTTCAAAAAGGAAGGCGACAGTGGTGCGAATTCGCTTATAAAATTAATGAAGGTATATATCGTCGCCCATATTCCGATCCTGCCGGCCAATGTGCTTATATACTTGATTGCTGCCAATAACGGCGCCAGTCCTACGCCGGATTCGATTTATGTTTATATAGTCGCGTATATAGGTCTTGCGGCTATAATCTGGTTCAGCGCCATAATAGCAAGAGGTGTGAATGCCATTTATTCTTTTACGCCGCTTTTCCGCAGGCTTGTTTTCATTGTGGCATTCATATGGAGCTTCCTGCTTGGGAGCGGACTTGAATATTTGATTTCCAATTGGGTGTGGAAGGTATTTATGTAATGGGTTAAACATCCGCATTTACCATTGTATTGCCCTTGAAATAAAATAAACGTAT
>CAZCKQ010000178.1:0-4189 GCA_964499315.1 uncultured Eubacteriales bacterium
TAAAATACGGCAACTCGTCAGATTCCTCGGCCCGGCGTTCATTGTCAGCATCGCATACGTCGATCCGGGAAATTTCGCCACGAATATCGAAGGCGGATCACATTACGGCTATAGCCTGCTCTGGGTAATCCTGTGCAGCAACCTGGCCGCAATCTTTATCCAGACATTGTCAGCTAAACTCGGTATCGCGACCGATCGCAGCTTACCGGAAATGTGCGGCCTTGTTTTTAAAAGATCGACCAATTGGATATTGTGGATCTGCGCCGAACTGGCTGCGATGGCCACAGTCCTCGCCGAGTTCTTAGGCGGCGCGCTCGGATTCTACCTCCTGTTCCGTATACCGATGATCTATGCCGGCATACTTACGGCGATAATAACTATATTTATTGTATACGCGGGAAGATACGGCCAGAGGGTTGTCGAGGCGATAATAACGATTTTCGTCGCCGTGATCTGTTGCGCATACGCCATAGAGTTATTCCTCGCAAAGCCCGATTGGGGCAGTATTGCCATACATATCCTCCTGCCCTCATTTCCCGACGGCGGTGCGCTGCTCATCGCAGTGGGCATGCTCGGCGCCACTGTGATGCCGCATGTGATATACCTACATTCTCAATTGGTTCAATGCAGAAATAACGACAAGACATATGAAAAGAAGCTGAAGCATTACAGGTTTGAACGCCTCGATATAATCATCGCCATGAACATAGCGTTTATCGTCAATGCGGCAATGGTGGCGGTTTCTGCGGCGGTCTTCTTCAATAACGGGATCGGCGTTGAAACTATCGAACAGGCGCACAGATCGCTTGAACCTCTTATGGGGGCATTATCTTCCGGAGCATTCGGCATAGCCCTGCTGGCTTCCGGGTTGTCTTCCGCGGCTGTCGGCACCATGGCAGGCCAGACAATAATGAAAGGTTTTGTGAATTTCGACATACCGCTTAATGTGATACGTATGATAACCATCGCGCCGGCCGTAATCATCATCCTCGCAGGCATCAATCCGATGAAGGCGCTCATCATAAGTCAGGTCGCCCTGAGCTTCGAGCTTCCGCTGGCCATAGCGCCGCTGATGCTGATAACAGGCAACAGGAAGCACATGGGCGCATTCGCCAACAAACCCGCTACCAATCTTGCCGGCTGGCTCATAACATCTTTGATTATCATAATGAATGCGGCCCTGGTAATCATGCTTTTATGGGGCAAAGCCTAAAGAAGCGATAGCGATGCATTGCTATACATCGCTATGCATCGCTATCGCTGTTCTATTGTTCCTATTTCTTTTTCGGGCAGATTTTGTCCAGATTACCCATATACGGCCTGAGCGCCTCGGGTATGGTCACGCTTCCGTCCTCATTCTGATATATCTCGAGCAGCGGTATCAGAATCCGAGGCGATGCGATGCCTGTGTTGTTGAGGGTATATACAAACCTGACGGCGCCGTCTTTGTCCCTGTAGCGGATATTCGAGCGCCTTGCCTGAAAGTCGTTGAGTGTCGAACACGAATGAGTCTCGCAGTAATTGTTCCTGCTCGGCATCCAGGTCTCGACCTCATGCTTCCTTACCTGCCCGATACCGATCTCGCCCGTGCAAGCCAGCGCCACCCTGTATGGGAGCCCGAGCGCCTGCAGTATCTCCTCGGTATTGCCGAGTATCTCATAGTGCATCTTCTCGGCCTCTGCGTCATCATTCCTGCAGATGACGACCTGCTCCACCTTCTGGAACTGATGGACCCTGTACAGCCCTCTCGTGTCCTTACCGTAGGTCCCTGCTTCCCGGCGGAAACAGGTTGAGTAGCCCGCATATTTTTTTGGCAATTCATCATAGTTTAAAATCTCGTCCTGATGGTACGAGACAAGGGCAACCTCGGACGTGCCGATGAGGTACAATTCATCCTCCGGTATCTTATAAGCCTGCTCGTATCCTATCGGGAAATAGCCGGTGCCTATCATGGCAGAATCTTTCACCATCAGCGGGGCCGACATGGGAGTAAAACCTTTTGACGCAAGCCTGTCTACTACAAACCTGCACAATGCCATCTCCAGCAGCACGCCTTCGTTCTTGAGGAAATAGGAGCGGCTGCCCGCAAATTTGACGGCTCGTGGGACATCAATGAGATCGAGGCCTTCCATCAGCTCGATATGGTCTTTGGGCGCGAATCCGAATTCGGGAACCGTCCCCCATCTCCTGATTTCCACGTTGTCATCTTCGCCTTTTCCTACCGGGACCTCAGGCGCGGGGATGCTTGGCACCGTGAGCATGATAGCGTCGAATCCGCTTCTTGCTTCGGTCAGCTTTGCTTCGAGAATTGACAGTTCTTCTTTTATGAGTTTAACGCGTTCTATAGCCGCGTTTTTCTCATCGCCTTTAAGCTGTGGCACCTGTTTGGAGAGACTGTTCCGCTCGGCCCTCAAAGCCTCTGATGCCGAAATCGCCTCTCTTATTTGAATATCGAGCTGTAACAGCTTGTCTATATCGGCATTCATTAGTTTGTCGGCGACGGCTTTTTTTACTGTGTCCGGGTTATTTCTGATAAAGTTGATATCCAGCATGATTCAGTCCTCCACCGTTGCAATTATATACTTTTGCCTGGCGGAGTTCAAGGTACCGAATGGGTATCAATATTATATTTTAGATTTAATTTTATCAATACTTTGAAATGTGCTGCAGCCGTGCGAAGGCACGCCTGTCAGCCGTCGCCATTACGCGGCCTTTCTTCGATCGTCACTTTGATCGTATCTCCGGGTTGCTTGCCTATCTTTGCCCGGATCTCTTTTCGAATGCCGATTATGTGGCAAGGCGTGCCCATGCGCACAATGCTGCCCTCATAAGGTTCGCCGTCGAATGTCGCGAAGACCGGGACCCGACCTTTACCGAATTCAGCTTTTACATCGAAGGGAATTCGATGTATGCGCCGTCAATATCCGGTACTTTTTTGATTTGAGCTTCGAACTCGTATGATTTTGCTTTGGATTTGCTCATAAAACACCTCAGCCACACCTCAACTGATCAGGAATGAACTCCTTATTGACCTCAAGGCAATCATCCAATAAAGGCGCTGCGATCTCGTGGCAGCCGATGAGCGGATGGATCATCAAGGCCTTGAATAATAGCCCCTTATCCCTCTTTTTTGCGCCTTCTATCGTCATCCTGTCGTAGTCATTGATCGTTGAGACAAGATTGCGCGCAAAAGACGGCACGCTTCCTCTCTGGACCGGGAATACGCCGTCCCCGTTCGCGAGGACAGTCGTCTCGATAAACGTGTCCTGAGGTAATTCGGGTATAATGGAGCCATTTTTGACAACTGCATAATGTAATGACCCCTCGTTGCAACGTATCCCTTTCAGCAAGTTCACGACAGCCGTAGAATAGCCGTAACCGCCGCGTTTCTTCAGATCTTCGGGCAAATCATCCAATGCCTTATCTTCATATTGCTTCAAAAGGCCGCTATCGATCTCCTTTACAATTTCGGAACGGACCCTCTCCTGCTCCTGGAGCTTCTTTATAATGTTTTCGCGGCAATAGTAATACTGAAGGTACGAATTCGGTATTACACCGAGCCTTTTGATCAGATCTTTGGGGATTGCAAAATCGCATCCCGAATCATCCAGTTTGTCGATTAACTCCGGTAGAACATCTTTACCTTTATGATATACCGCGTCGATAAAGGTCAAATGATTAAGCCCGTTCCAATTCATGAACAGTTCATCCCGCGGGATGCCCATGATCCGCGAAATCCTGTTGATGGTATATACCGACGCGTTGCAGACGCCTACGACCTTCTCGATACCAAAACCATACAGAACCTCGGACAACTGGCCTGTCGGGTTGGTGAAATTCATCACCCATGCGTCCGGCGCTTTATCCTTGATGACCGGAGCAATTTTCTCCATTTCATAATAAGTCCTCAGGAACGTAGAAAAACCGCATACGGATATAGTTTCAACAAACGGGATCTTGTACTTCTTACCCAGCTTTTCATCTTTTATTCTTGCATCCTGTCCGCCCTGCCTGTACTGCAGCAGTATAAAATCCGCGCCTTCCAGAGCCGATCCTATATCGTCTTCAAATGTAACCTTGATATCTTTTCCCTGTTTTGCAATCATCCTCCGGCATAGGCCGCCGACAACCGCTTGTCTGCCTTTATCAATATCCATCATTTTAACTTCCATGCTGCCGAGGGCATCGG
>CAZCKQ010000179.1:0-4140 GCA_964499315.1 uncultured Eubacteriales bacterium
CGCAGGGGCGGAACAGGCGCCCGGCTACCCCTTGCTGGCAGGAGCAATCCGGCTTGGCTGCCGCCTCGCCATTCGACTGTCGGAGCGGATTTAGCCCGTTTGCCGCAGGTCAATGCCGGCACGGCAGCTTCATCTACCATTCACCGCCAGTGGCCCCTATATCGGCGCCTGCAAGGGCAAGGAGAAAATTCAGTGCATCGCCTCATGATCCTTGCGGCCGGCCTTTTGCCCGCCGCATTGTTTTTCGCCACCCCTGCCCAGGCGCAGGACAGCGAGAGCAAGGTCAACGCGCTTATCGTCTACGGCGACGATCCTTGCCCTGCCAGCAAAGGCGATGAAATCACGGTTACTATCGGCTATGACAATTCCCTGATAACACCAGTCGTATCCGCATTGGCGCCTAATCCGATACATATCGTCGCCAGGACCGTAATGCGCATGGAGTAAGTAATGCGCATGGAATAATGAAATCCAAACGGAGAGAGGCAGAATAAGGTGGAGAAACTGAATAAGAAAATCCTTTTGATATCTCTTTTACTTGCGGCAATAACAACGCTTCTTGTATTTAATTATATCTCCAAATCCCCTACAAAGGTTGCGGCTGTGGAAAAAACAAAAGTATACGTTGCCGCAAAGGATCTGCCGGAATTGCACAAAATTACGGAAGGTGATATTGAAGAGGCCAGTATCCCTTACGATATGGTAAATCCGGCATCTTGCAGGGATTTGGGGCAAATTACCGGAAAGATAGTGCGGCAACCCATCTATAAAGGCGAGCAGATATTGACGGAAAGGCTGCTGGATATTGAAAAGGCAATCTTGTCGTACAGGATTCCCGAAGGCAAAAGGGCGTTAAGCATCAATATTAACGAGCAGATTGCCGTTTCAGGTTTGGTAAGGCCCGGTGATCATGTGGACGTAGCCGTAAGCTTCGAGAGGGAAGATTTTGATAACGGGGAAACGGTAAAGGTATATCCGAGGACAACTTCGATTATATTGCAGGACATCGAAGTCCTGGCTCTGGGGCAGGATATGACGCTGCCTGATGATAAGCTCACAGAGCTTCCCAGGACAATAACGCTTGCCGTCAAACCTGCCGAAGTAGAGAAACTGGTTTACGCATCTGAATTCGGGAGTATCAGAATCGCTTTAAGGGGCTCCGGCGATGATTCGAGTATCAACTCCACCGGAACCACAAGAGAAAATTTCAGATAATTAATTAACGGAGGAAGGATGAATGGAAAAGATCAAGGTTGTCATTGCGGACGACAGCGCGGAAACGCGTTCGGATATACGCAACCTGCTTAGTTTCGAGAAGAGGATAGAAGTTATCGGCGAAGCTGAGAATGGGGAAGAGGCGGTGTTTATCACCCGTGAATCCAGACCCGATATTGTCCTTTTGGATATCAACATGCCTGTAATGGATGGGATTCAAGCAGCTGAAGCTTTGGCGGCAATAGTGCCGAACACCTCCGTTATCATGATGTCGGTGCATGGGGAGCAGGAATTCCTGAAGAGGGCCATGTCAGCCGGCGCAAGAGAATACCTTATAAAGCCTTTTACCATGGATGATTTAGTTTCAAGCATCTTCAAAGCATACGAGTTTGAAGCCAAACGCCGGCAAGGTCTCGGATCGGAGAAATCGACCGAGGCCATAAAGACGAGGATAATCACCGTATTCAGCACTAAGGGCGGCGTGGGTAAGACCACGGTGGCCTCGAACCTTGCCGTGGGTCTGGCGAGATTATGCAAAAAAAAGGTTGCATTGATCGATCTTGACCTCCAATTCGGCGACGTTGCGATAATGCTGAATGTCTCGGTAAAGAACACGATAAGTGATTTTATCAAGGAAATCGGCCAAGTCGACGGAGCGGCAATGGATGATTATATGGTGTCGCATTTTTCCGGGATAAAAGTACTGCCGGCGCCTATAAAGCCTGAATATGCCGAGTATATCACTTCTATGCATGTTGAGAAGATTCTGAATGCGCTGCAGGGCATTTATCATTATATCATAATCGATACTTCGGCAAGTTTTCATGAGACAGTCCTGACTTCGCTGGATGTCTCCGACAATATCCTTTATCTGTCTACCCTTGATCTGCCTACAATAAAGAACATCAAATCAGGGTTGGATATAATGGAGACATTGAAATATCCTAAGACAAAAATAAAAATAATATTAAACAAGGCATCTGAACAGTATGGCGTAAAATACAAGGATTTCGAAGATACATTAAAGCATCCGATCTGGGCGTATATTCCGGAAGACAGCCAAACAGTCATTACATCGGCAAATAAAGGGTTTCCTTTCGTAATGACAAGAACTGAAACAAAAGTCGCCAAGGCAATAATTAATATTGCCAACAGTTTAATTGCCGATCATGCTTCATCAGCTATGAAAAAAATATCCGGCACGTAAATGTACGGCGCCGCAAATAAGGCTTGACCACAGGGGGAATGTAAAGCGATGTCTCTGCTTGAGAGGATGCAGAAAGGCAAAGAAAATGAAAATGTCGATCCGCTGCTGTCCAGGGCAAGAAAAGGCCAGGGCATAGAGGATCCGTTTGCGGTTATTAAAGAAAAAATTCAACTGAGGATAGTGGAAGAGATAAATGGCGATATCTTTGACGATGATACCGATCAAGAAGACGAAAGCAGCAAGGAAAAATTAAAGAAAGAGATCACAACTATAGTAGGACAGGTCCTTGATGAAGAAACCAACTTTCACTCAAAATCCGACAGGGCAAAAATACTCAATGATATCATCGATGAGACGATGGGCTTCGGGCCCATCAACCAGCTTGTGTATAATCCTGCTGTTTCTGAAATAATGGTAAATGGCCCATCGCAGGTTTACGTCGAAAAAAGCGGCAGATTGTATTTAAGCGACGCGGTGTTCAAGGATGACAGGCATGTTATGCGTGTTATCGAGAAGATTTTGGCGCCGCTCGGGAGAAGGATAGACGAGAGTTCGCCCATGGTTGACGCAAGGCTGCCTAACGGCTCACGTGTAAATGCGATAATTCCGCCATTATCTTTAAACGGTCCTGTCCTTACGATAAGGAAATTTTCAGAACGTCCGTTTACCGTAAAGGACCTTATCAATTTCGGATCGTTCACGCCTGCTGTCGCCATGCTCCTAAAAGCAGCCGTAGAGTCGAAGCTCAATATCATTGTTTCGGGAGGTACAGGCAGCGGTAAAACAACGACATTGAACGTCATATCGTCTTTCATACCTGATGATGAGCGCATAGTGACGATAGAGGATGCTGCGGAGCTTCAGCTGCGGCAGCGCCATGTGGTCCGTCTCGAGACGAGGCCTCCGAATA
Organism: uncultured Eubacteriales bacterium; assembly: GCA_964499315.1. Taxonomy (GTDB): domain Bacteria; phylum Bacillota; class Clostridia; order Acetivibrionales; family CAYWGM01; genus CAYWGM01. Next base: position 3,333 of record CAZCKQ010000179.1, read on the forward strand.
TAGAAGGCAAAGGCGTCATCACCATCAGGGACCTGGTACGCAACGCATTGCGTATGAGGCCCGACAGGATAGTCGTCGGCGAGGTGAGGAGCGGTGAAGCTCTTGATATGCTCCAGGCGATGAATACGGGACACGATGGCTCCTTGACCACAGGCCATGCCAATTCGCCCCGGGATATGCTGTCGAGGCTTGAAACCATGGTTCTGATGGCAGGCATGGAGCTCCCGATCAAAGCCATAAGGGAGCAGATAGCTTCAGCCATAGATATTATCGTCCAGCAATCAAGATTGAAGGACGGGACCAGAAAAATCACGCACATCACCGAAGTTACAGGAATGGAGGGAGATGTAATTACTCTGCAGGATATATTTGTATTCAAGCAATACGGCAAAGATGAAAAAGGCCGGATTTCCGGAGAAATCGTACCAACCGGGATCAAGCCACGCTTCCTTGAAAAATTCGAAATCATGGGCATAAGCATCCCGCCGGAGGTGTTCGGATAATGCAGCAGATAAAGCTTTTAATCGTCCTTTTGACATTTATTTCGTCTGCCATGCTGATATTTCAAATACTTAAAGCTGCCTTCGGCAAAAAGGATCTGACAAAGCGTCTCAACAAATATATCAATGCCACGCATGCCGAGAAGGACGGCAAGAAGACGTCCGGTAAGTTTGATTTGCGGACCGGATTGGGCCTTATGGCGAGAGGAATTAAAAACATTAAATTTTTAGATAATTATAAAAGGTCGGCGCAGGTGTATCTTGTCAAGGCTCATATCCTTCTTAAGCCTGAGGAATTCATTACAATC
>CAZCKQ010000180.1:0-4097 GCA_964499315.1 uncultured Eubacteriales bacterium
TAAATCAACCATGACCTGCCTGTTCCAACAGGCATACCCCGAGAGGTTTTTTGAGATGGGAATTGCTGAAGCCGACATGATTTCGTTTGCGGCAGGCCTGACGCTTACCGGTAAGACCGCCTTTGTCAACAGCTTTGCTGTATTTGCGGCGGGAAGGCCTTACGACCAGATCCGCCAGGGCGTCTGCATCGGGAAGCTGGACGTCAAGATAATAGGCTCGAGTGCCGGGCTTTCGGACTTCGGAGACGGCGCGACCCATCAGTCAGTAGAGGACATAGCCATTATGCGCGCTATTCCCAATATGACGGTGCTCGTGCCATGCGACGGCAATGAGGTCAGAAGGATGATAAAAGCGGTTACCAAGTATAAAGGCCCTGTGTATGTGCGTATCCTCAGGAACGATGTGCCTGATGTGTCCGATGAGTGTCAAGAGGGTAAGGATGGTCAGGAGTTCGAGATAGGGAAGATATATACCATCAGGGAGGGCAAGGATATCGCGGTCTTTGCAAACGGGGTCATGGTATCCATGGCATTGAAGGCGGCAGAGGCTTTAGAGAAGGAAGGCATATCATTGAAGGTGTTGAACGTCAGTACCATGAAACCTTTTGATGAGGATGCCGTCATTGAATTGTCCAAGGGGATGAAAGGGATCGTAACTGCCGAAGAACATAGTATCATAGGTGGCCTTGCCGGCGCCGTCGCATTTGCAATGAAGGGGAAGGCGATACCCATCGAAGCAGTCGCCATCCAAGATGTGTTCGGGCAATCGGCCCAAAGCTATGATGAGCTGCTTGTCCATTATGGACTTACCGATAAGGACATCATCCAAAAAGTCAGAAAAATCATGGGATAGGAGCGTAGGAACGATGAAAGCGGTTATCAAATATGACAATGTGGCCGGAGCTACAGAGATCCGTGAAGTCCCCGTACCTGAGATCGGGCCGGGCGATGTGCTGGTGAAGGTTGCGTACATAGGAGTATGCGGGACCGACCCGCATATGCATAAGAATCTGGTTTCCTTTAAGATGAATGTGCCGCTGGTCTTCGGCCATGAGTTTGCAGGCACGGTAGAGAAGGTCGGAAGCGAGGTTCACGGATACAAGCAAGGAGACCGGGTAACGTCAGAAACGCATGCGGATTATTGCGGCGAGTGTGAGTTGTGCAGGACAAATCAATATCACTTATGCAGGCAGCGCAAAGGCTTCGGTTTCCATGCTCACGGGGCGTTTGCCAAGTATGTCAGGGTACCCGCGAGGATACTCCACAAGGTGCCCGAATCGGTCTCGCTCCGGGAAGCTTGCCTGACAGAGCCGCTTTGTGTTGCATACAAGTCTGTCGTCTGCAACAGCAGGGTCGATCCGGGGGACGCTGTGGTCGTCATAGGACCCGGTCCCATCGGGATGCTGTGCGTAAAGATGTGCCAGATCGTAGGGGCGAGTGAAATCATTGTTGTAGGGACCGAAGGCGATGATCAGCGCTTGAAGGCGGCCCTGGAATACGGAGCGACCATAGCCTTAAACAGCAGCAGGGACGATGTATCAGCCGTTGTAAAATCCCTCGGGGATAAATATGGAGCGGATGTTGTGTTTGATACCGCGGGGGTATCCGCTACGCTGGCCTTGTCAATAGACGTCGTACGGCCGGGCGGCCAGATCACCAAAATCGGGTGGGGGCCCAAACCGGTCGGTTTCAGCCTCGATCCCATCATCTCGAAATCCGTCACACTCAAAGGACATTTCAGCCACACCTGGGACGTATGGGAGAAATGCCTGATGCTGTTGTCCAAAGGGCAGGTGGACTTAAGGCCGCTGATAACGCACGAGCTACCCATAGACCAGTGGGCGAAGGCATTTGAACTGGTGGAATCCAAAGAGGCTATGAAGGTTATGCTGACGCCGGTGGATTAGCATCAGAAAGCGAGCGAGGGCAAATGTCGTCTTATAGAAGGGACTCTGTCGTTGAGGCCTTGGAAATGGGGGATCCGGCAAGGATCCCTTGGCTTGAGGTGGGAATCGATTTTAAGGTCGTTGAGGGATTTCTCGGTCATTTTTCTTATTACAGATCGGGATTTTATGAACAGAATGCGTATTGGGATGGCAAACGCGATCAGGTTGTCGCAAGTATCGCCGCCGATATTGCCGATATCGTGAATATCATTGATCTTGATGCGGTTCCGGTTCTCACCGTGCCTCCGGCCGGTTATTGCCCTAAGCCGATGAAATATCTCGGATCGGATTGTTACGAGGACGAAAAAGGTAATATTTATAAATTCAGTTCTGTCACATATGGTCTTGATTTGGTCGAGCAAAGTAATTGTGATGGCGCAATACCCGAAGTAAGTGATTTGAAAAAACGTATAAGTGAAATCGAGGAGAATTTCGATAAGAAACCAGACCCTTCGACTTTTGAACTCATAAATCGTTTGGTGGACAGGTTTAAAGGCGAGCGCTTCATAATCGTACGGGCGGATGATGTTCAAATCGGATCTGTTGGTCTGACGTTCGAGGATCGGCTGCTCAATACGTTGCTTTACCCTGAGCTGACCGCGCTGACCGCCAGGATCCAGGGCCTGACCGTAGCTGCAATGGTTAAGCATTATGCGGACGCGGGAGTCGAAGGCATTGTGATATCTGAGGATTACGGCAGCAAAGTGGGACCTCTTGTCAGTATCGATCACATGAATAATGTTGTCTTTCCTAATGTGCGCCTTATTTGCGACGAAGCAAAAAAATACGGTTTAAAGGTGATCAAACACAGCTGCGGAAATAATGGGGCACTTGTCGGCTATTTCCATGACGTCGGCATAGATGCGTATCAGTCGATCCAGGAAAGCGCCGACGTCGACTTTAAGGAGGTAAAAGACAAGTACGGCGCCAACCTGTGCCTTATCGGCGGTATTAATGTAGAGACGCTTATTTACGGCTCTGCACATCAGGTAAAAGAAGAAGTCTACAGGGCTGAACGGCTCCTTTCCAGGAACGGCGGCTTTATCTTCGGGTCCAGTCAGACACTGACAAACGGCTGCAGGACGGAAAATATCATCGCAATGAAGGAAGCAATAGAAGAGGTCAGGGCTAGGCGGCTTAATCAATGCTAAAAAATCATGAAAATCGCAGGCAAAAACGTTCATCCTCACGATGAACTAACGCGAATAAAAAATAAATAAAAATATTTGACGCCGGTATATGATCATGCTATAATATGAATGAATAAAAAAATATTCATTCATATTCCAGGAATTCTTCAATGATAAAGGGAGGAGGAACCGGTTTGATAGATAAAAAAGCAGAAATTCTTAACAGCGCAAAGAAACTGTTCAGTACTAAGGGATTTAAGGACACAAATGTTGCCGAAATAACAAAAATGGCAGGTATGGCTACAGGTACGTTTTATAACTATTATCCGTCGAAAGAAAAATTGTTTATGGAAATTTATCTGGAGGAAAACGTCAAATTAAAAAAGAGCATTCTGGAGTCTATGGATCCGAAGGCCGATCCTATTGATGTGATGAAGCGGATGATGTTCATGAATCTTGAGGGCATGGGTTCAAACCCCATATTGAGGCAATGGTACAACCGCGATGTCTTCAATAAAATTGAACGAAGTTTCCGTGAAGAGAAAGGAATGGATAGCGTAGCTTTTCTGTACGACAGCTTCATAGAAGTAGTAAAAAAGTGGCAGAGTGAAGGGAAGATGAGGAAAGATATTGATGCTGATATGATAATGGCAATATTCGGCGCTTTAGTTAATGTTGAGACGCATAAAGAAGAGATAGGGTTAAAATATTTCCCGCGCGTTTTGGAATACCTGGCGGAATTTACCATGAAAGGCCTGATAGGAGGAGATGCAAATGGACAAAGCAAAATCGGTCCAGTCTGAAAATATAGGGATGGGTACGGTAATAAGCTACAGAGTTTACGGCGAACAGGCCGAGGAGGCGCTGCAGGCGGCGGTAAGAGAGGCGGTAAGGGAGACCGTAAGGCTGGAAGGGATTCTGAGCCGGTTCATTCCCGATAGCGAGATCAGCAGGGTCAACAATTCTGCCGGCATCAGATGCGAAAAGGTCAGCGGCGATACCTATGAGGTCCTGTCCCGGG
>CAZCKQ010000181.1:0-4086 GCA_964499315.1 uncultured Eubacteriales bacterium
TGAACAGCCGTTACACGATTGGCCGGGTTGTTGGTTCCGGGGGGTTTGGCATTGTGTATATTGCCTGGGACAACAATCTTGATATCCGGGTTGCGATCAAGGAGTTTTTGCCGAAGGAGTACGCCGCCCGAGGCAGTGAAACAAAAAATTTGCAATTAAGCGTCAGAGTGAAGAACTGAGGGAATAAGTACGGCTACTGAATAAAACAATCATAAGAAAGGAACCACATGGTTCTTCGTCCAGGAAACGCCCAACAAATTGGCTCGAGAGATGAACAACAGGACTCCTTTGCTTTCTCGCACATAGACGATGCTGCCTTAGTCCGCCGCGCGGGGGTTCTTGCGGTAGTGGCAGACGGGATGGGCGGCCTGGCAATGGGGAAGGAGGCGAGTGACTGCACAGTCAAGACATTCTTGTCGGTGCATGAGGCCGCTCAGATAGAAACACCTCCGGCCATAGTCCTCCAAAACGCTGTTGAAGCAGCAAATATCGGTGTCCTTGACCTGGCCCGTGCTGCAGGAGTCGAAGGGGAAGCCGGTTCTACGCTGGTAGCCATAATAGTCAAGGACAGCAAACTCTATTGGACATCTGTGGGAGACAGCAGGATTTATCTGTATCGGGCAGGTGAATTGGTAAGACTCACAACTGATCAAAACTATGCCACAGAACTGCTTCAGTTTGTTGCAAATGGACGAATGACCATGGAAGAAGCACAAACACATCCTGATAGGGCTGCCTTAACCAACTTCATTGGCAATCCAGAAATCAAAAAGGCCGACCGCAATCGACACGCCTTCCCCATTTCTGATGGCGACTGGATTATCCTTTGCTCGGATGGGTTATTTGGAACCCTGTCGGATGATGATATCCGGAATGAATTGTTTGGTAATCCCCACGATTCCTGCGAGCGGCTGATTAAGAAAATTGTCAGCCGTAATGAACCTTATCAGGATAACACTTCCGTGGTGATTCTTGCCTGTGGCGACAATGAGCCGGTAACTGTACGGACGAAAAAGACAAGTCTTCTGGATTTACCTTGCGGTTCAAGCGAAAATTTTACACCCGAAGTGCCACCCAGAAAGTCTCATTTGCTATTTATCCTTTTGGGCATGCTTATTGGTGTTATTATATCAGGGTTAATTTTATACTTCTGGCCGCTACATCAAAAATCTTCACCGGAAAAGGCAATCCCTAAAAAGGAAAACGTGCAGAAACAGCCATTAAATCCAAGCAAGACCACAAAGTCTAATTTTACAGCGAGCCCTGACAATGCAAATGTTTCCAAATAGGCACAAGTACATAATGATCCTGGTTATACTCTTCGCAGCAAAGATAAGCGGTATAGCATTGGCGTCAGATGTCCCTATTGAAGCGATGAAGGCCTGTACTGTAAGGGTATTTTGCAAAGCAATCTTCTCTTCCAGCATTAGTTCCGGATCAGGCGTTATCCTGGGTACCGGCGACCATGTGGTGACGAATAACCATGTTATAAAATGCACCGATACCGGTGGTAAGGTAGTTGTGATCAGGAACAGGGAACAGCCTTTTCAGGCCAGCGTTGTATGGAAATCTTCTGCAAAAGACCTGGCCGTGCTTCGTATCGAGGGAACTATTGGCGGCGCAGTGCCGGCCTTTGCAACCAGTAACATGGTCGGTGATGCCGAGACGGTATACGCAATGGGTTTTCCGGGCGCTGCGGACATGAGCGAGGAGAGCCTCTTTCGGGTTAAAATAACAAAGGGCATAATCAGTGCCCGCACAAACATTGATGATGTGAAAGTGTACCAGACAGATGCCTCAATCAATAGCGGTAATTCCGGTGGTCCCCTTTTCAATGAATTTGGCCAAGTCATAGGAATCAATTTTGCCAGGATCAAGGAAGACGGGGTCCAGGGTATTGGCTATGCCATTCAGATAGATGAACTGCTTCCAAACCTGGACCGGCTCGGGATACCCTATCGAAAAGCAATTGCCGGTGGGAAACAGGATGTTCCCGCTGCCATTGCCCCCTCGGCTCCAGCAATACCCGTACCCGCCGGCAATACAACACCGCCAGCAGACAGTCAGAACTCCATCATCCTGTATTTGGCCATTGGTGTTGCCATAGTGCTTAGCGCGACAGCCATTTTCGTCACGATAAGCAAGCGGGGGAAAGAGATGGTTCATGGGGCACACACGCGCGATGGCAATGTTCTAATGCAGAATCATCAAGTCAGCCACGCTCCCCGTGAGATTCTACCAAAAGCGGGAACTCAACCGGTTCTTCTGGGTGTATCGGGGTTATTTGCAGGCAATGAAGTCAGGATGGGACTCAATCCTATTGCCATTGGCAGAGACCCCAAGCAATGCCAGTTAGTTTTTCCCGGTGACATAACCGATGTGGGCAGGATTCACTGTGTGGTGAGATTTGATCAAACCCGCGGTGCCTTCATACTTGAAGACCGGAATTCAACCAATGGAACGTTTCTGGGGAATGGTGTACGCCTCGCCTCAGGGAAAGCATATCAGATAGCTCATGGCGGGAGGTTTTACCTTGTCGATCAACGCAATATGTTTCAAGTGATGCTGGTTTAGGAGGACAGATGACATTCGAGAGCGCCTCACTTTCAAAGACTGGTGGCCGCAACGAGAATCAAGACTGTTGTGATAGTAAAGTGGTTTCTCACGCCGGGCTATGGATCGTAGCCGATGGGCTGGGTGGCCACCGTGGCGGCGCAATTGCATCCAAAACGGCTGTGCAGGCGATTCTCGACAATTGGCGTTCAGAGGAAGCCGCTATTCCGCAAACCATTGACAATCTAATCAACAGAGCCCATGATGCCATAATAAGGCAGCAGAATACGGACCCGCTGCTTTCGGCAATGAGAAACACGTTGGTCGTGCTTCATATTGATCGCGATCAGGCAATATGGGGGCACGTGGGAGATTCAAGGATCTACCTTTTTCGGGATTTTGTCCTTTTATCACAGACCAAAGACCATAGTGTCTCACAAGTAATGGTTGATACCGGTGAAATTACGCAGGGACAGATTCGTAACCACGAAGACCGAAATCGTCTGTTACGAGCTGTCGGAAATCCCGAAGGTTTAAAGCCCACGATTCTCGAATCGTCACGGTCTGTCATGTCGGGAGATGCATTTCTCATGTGTACGGATGGTTTCTGGGAATACGTCACAGAAGCAGAAATGACAGTCGACCTGGTTAAGTCATATACACCAATGGAATGGCTGGAGCGGATGGAGTTACGTCTTATTGCCAGAGCTGCAGCGGGTAATGATAATTATTCAGCGATGGCCGTGTTCATCACGGGAGAGTAAGATATCATTGTTGCAATAACTATACTCATCAGGAAAAAGCAATGATCTACGCAGGGTTCTGGAAAAGAGTGGCAGCGTGTCTAATAGATTCGATTATTTTATTAATTGGAAACGTTGCATTAGGATTCATTTACGGCATGGATGCCATGTTCATATTTAGCATCATCATAGGATGGCTCTACTACTCCGTAATGGAAAGTTCTGCCAGGCAAGCCACCCTTGGGAAAATGGCGTTGGGAATTAAAGTTACTGATTTGAATGGCAACAAAATTGATTTTGGCAAGGCGTCTGGCCGTTATTTCGGCAAATTTATCTCTTCGATCATACTTTGTATTGGATACATCATGGTTGCCTTCACACAGAAGAAGCAAGGCCTTCACGATATAATGGCAGGATGTCTGGTGGTAAACAGTAATCTTGAGACTGCAATATCGGATCGTTACGATTATTCTATGCCAGAGCCAATATACAAACCACTCCCTACCTATGACATAGCGCCACCGGTTGAGCTCAGTAAATCAAGCGTCAGCATTTATTGTTATGTCGGCGAACTGAAGGGGAATACCATTCCGGTTCCTGCCCAAGGGATAGTCATCGGGCGTGATCCGGCAAAGTGCCAGATTGTGCTTTCATCAAATGAACTCTCGCGGACACACGTATCGATTATGCCAGACAGGGGGGATCCCCGCAGTATTGTTGTGCGCGATATGCAATCAACCAATGGCACCTTTCAGCAGGTGCAGGATTTAAGTGGGAAATCGCGTTGGGA
>CAZCKQ010000182.1:0-4081 GCA_964499315.1 uncultured Eubacteriales bacterium
CGTTCATGTTAAAAATCTTGCTTTATAAGATTATACCAAATATCGTCGGAATTATCACTGTCCTTATGCCCGCCCGATACTGAACCATTCAAGGAACATCCTGAAAAAGAGCGTAAAAAACGACGCCTTGCCGACATCGTTTTCGGCAACAACGGCGGCCCTGCACAACTCGTTGTCACCGATACTGTATATGATCTCGCCCACCTTCTGGCCGGCTGTTACAGGCGCCTCTGCAATATCATCGACCTGTATCTCCTTCTCCACCCTCGAAGACGAACCTTTCTGAAGCAGCAGCGTGACGTCTTCACCGAGATTCACCCTCAAAGACGCCTTTATGCCCTTCTTGACTTTGATATCACGGATATACATCCCCTTCGTATCGATCGGAACAGACTCATAATTGGCGAATCCATGATCCAAAAGCTTCCGCACCTCCGCAAACCTGGTGTTTGAATCAGGTTCCCCGAGGACTACGGCGATAAGATGGAGATTTGATCTTTGCGCCGTCCCGGCAAGGCAAAAACCGGCTTTGTTGGTAAAACCCGTTTTGAGGCCTGTCATTCCATCATAATATCTGATCAGCTTATTTGTATTATCGAGTGAAAACTCGCCGTTTCTGAAAGTCTCATGCCACAGTTTTGTAAATTCTATTATTTTGGGATGTTTTAATAATTCCCTGGACATCAGCGCTATGTCAAACGCCGTGCTGTAGTGCCCGTCGTCAGTTAAACCCGAGCAGTCAAGGAAATTGGTGTCATCCATTCCAAGGGCTTTTGCCCTGTCATTCATCATCATGACAAAAGCCTCCTCGCTGCCCGCAACCTTTTCCGCGAGCGCAACCGTGGCGTCGTTTGCCGAATGCAATGCGACCGCTTTCAGCAATTCCGTGATTGTGAATACTTCCCCGGGCTCAAGATATACCTGGGAACCGCCCATGCTATAAGAGTGTTCGCTGATAGTGACTTCTTCATCCATACTTATCTTGCCGCTGTCGATTGCTTCCATCACGAGAAGCATGGACATTATCTTGGTGATGCTTGCTATCGGTAATTTCTCGTGGCTGTTGTTTTCTAAAAGGATATTGCCTGTACCTGCGTCCATGAGTATGGATGATTTGGCCCTCAGGTTGAAGATATCCGTTTTTCCGATTATTTTAGCCACGGTCTCAGGATTGTAAACCGGAATCTCTTCTTCGAAAGCTGTTTGTGATGCGGAAAAGACTATCGACGCAGGAAATAACCAAGACAATGAAATCAACAATACTATCAGTATTGCTATTGTTCTTTTCCCAGACATGTTATGATCCCCTTTCAATAAATCAACCCGACAGTATTATGTTATGCCCGTTATGCACACGTTATGCCGTGCTTCCTCAAGCTCTGGGATGCGTCCTTTTATAAACCTCTTTTATCCTGTTGCGCGCAATCTGGGCATATATCTGCGTGGATGAAATATCCGAGTGCCCGAGCATTTCCTTTATTGACCTTAAATCGGCGCCGTTCTCCAGAAGATGTATTGCAAATGAATGCCGCAATGTATGCGGGGTGATCTCTTTGCTAATATTAGCCTGGCTCCTGTATTGTTTGATTATCTTCCAAAAACCTTGACGAGTCAGCCTTCCGCCGTTAATATTAACAAAAAGCGCCATATTTGTTTGATCCTTAACAAGGTAACCCCTTGCTTTTGAGAGATACTCGCGGATGGCATTGATGGCGATCGACCCGATTGGAATCATCCGCTGCCTCAACCCTTTGTTGCATTTTATAAAACCGCCGTCAAGGTTGAGATCATCAAGATCGAGTGATATCAGCTCCGAAACCCTTATACCAGTCGCGTACAGCAATTCAAGCATCGCTTTGTCCCTGTAACCCTTCAGGTCGATACATTTGGGCTGTTCAAGAAGCAATTCCACTTCTTTTGTGGAGAGCACCTGTGGCAATCGCTTTTCAATCTTCGGGGACTCGAGGTCGGCGGTAGGATCCTGTTCCATTATCTTTGTTCTGGCAGCATACTGATAAAATGACCTGATGGATGCCAGATTGCGTGAAATCGTCGAGGTAGCCCTTCCTTTCTTTTGCAGGTGCAGCAGATACGCAATCACTGTAGTCTTATTCGTAAGCTCTATGTGATCGAGTTTCATTTGCTGTAAATAGGAAATGTACTGCTCGAGATCCCTCCTGTAAGACTGAAGCGTATTCAGCGATAACGTCTTATCGTTTTCCAGAAACCAAATGAACTTTTGTATTAAAGCATCCACAGGTCATCAATCCTTTCAAATAATTTAAATATCACGTATGTGTCAGCATCGGCAGGAGTATCCTTATAAATACCGGTGAGATATAGGAATTAATCAAAACACCGGATGTGGACAGAATCCCGATAAGCAGTGTGACCATGCTGTATCGCGCGAACTCGGCCTTTATGTTTTTTCGGAAAGCATCACGGGCGGATCGTGACCTGATCATGCTCATCGAAAACAATATTCCATTGGCTGCAAGCATTATGTAACATGGCGCCAGTATCATTTCGCCGGGTAAGATTGAAGCCATCGAGAAAAGCGTCCCTTTAAAACCGAGTTAGTTAATAAAAAACCCCGAACTGAATCCTGTAATAAAACCGCGAAAACCTATAAACATGTAGATAAAAGGTATGCCTATGACTGTGATACCCGCAAGCCACAGGACCAGGACGAATTTCAAATTATCAACGAATGACATGATAAAAAGCTGACCGCTGTTTATTTCTTCCTTTTCGGACAATTGCAAAAACCCATGGAAATAGTTGTCCAATTCTTCAATCTGGTCGGCGCTAAGTCCTTTGATTGCAAACGCGCCGGCTGCAATGCCGATTACGAATATTATGGCAAGCGCGATATACCTTCCTGAGTTCGATTTTATAGATGACGATATTTGCTTATATAAATTTCTTTTCAAAAGGTACCGCTTGTTAATTATGGTCCTATTTGATTTTTATGCTTACAAAACAAAAAAAATTACTCGTTCGGCGATTTAAGTAAACCATCTTTATCTATTTCGCCTTTTATGATTTTTTCCGCCAGCAGTATTCCGATTATTGATTTTGCATCTCTGACCCCGGAATTGAGGACCATTCCAATCAGTTCGCCGATGCAATGCTTTTCCACAGAAAGATATTCGTCTTCATCCGTTTTATGTTCACTTGCCTGCAGGTCAAATGCCGCAAAAAAATGAAGGACTTCGTTTGAAAAGCCTGGCGTCGTATATATGCTTGTCAGGTATACAAGCCTTCCTGCAACGAGTCCCGTCTCCTCCAGCAATTCCCTTCTGGCGCATACCTCCGGAGACTCGCCTGAGTCAAGTTTACCGGCGGGGATTTCAAGCAACGATTTCTCGACAGGTTTGCGGTATTGGCGCACCATGAACAATTCATTTTCATCGGTTATCGGGATTATAACGGCAGCGCCTGGATGCAGCACAACATCCCGTCCCGCAATCTTATCTCCCGGGAGTCTCACCTTTAAGGACTCCACACTTATGATATTCCCCCTGTATACGCATTTTCTGCTTACCGTCTCTTCATCATGGCAATCCGTGCAACCGGTCTGCTGCGCTTTCAGGTTTTTAATCTCGGATACGGCCATTTTATCGCACCTGGCATTGTATTCATCATCCGAATGGCCTTTGACCTTGATCCAATTGACTTTGTGATATTTATTGAGATAATCCAGTTCTATCCATAAATCTTTATTCGGTACACTTTCTTTTTTTGAGTTTGTCCAACCGTTGGCCTTCCAATTTTCAATCCAGCCGAGTTTGAACGGATTAATCAGATATGAGCTGTCGCTGTACAGGTCCACTTCACACTGCTCTTTAAGGGCTTTCATACCTTCAATCGCGGCGGTGAGCTCCATCCTGTTGTTGGTGGTATCAGCGGCGCATCCGGACATCGATTTTTCAATACCGTTATATTTAATGATTGCAGCCCATCCGCCTGGTCCCGGATTTCCGGAGCATGCTCCGTCAGTATATATTAAGACTTTTTTCATTCAATCCCCTGTCTTTTCTACTTGTTATCGGTTAAAAGCTCAGTTATCTTGTCGGCT
>CAZCKQ010000183.1:0-4076 GCA_964499315.1 uncultured Eubacteriales bacterium
TTTTCAGAAAAAGATCCATACCATTCTCCTTGTGTATAAAATGTATAAAATATATAAAATAAAAAACCTTTCGTCCTTTCAACGTTTTCAACATTTCAGTAACGTTTCAACGTTTCATTGGACGAAAGGCATCATTTCCGCGGTACCACCAAAATTCCCTCACGGGCATCTCATATCGTTTGATAACGGTCTGCCTGATCATGACCGCTCCGCCATAATTGCCGATTGCTCGCGCTTTCCGGCAGAGTGCTCCCGGGCGACCTTCGCCGGCTTTGATCCTGAAAGCGCTCCCACCGCTTGGCGCCCTCTCTCTGTCGACCTTGCGCATATACAACATATACGTGTTTACATGTATGCGCGCTGCCGGTTACTCCTCCCGTTCACTGCAAATCTATGAATTTTCTATATTATATTAGTATGCCCGATACGCTGTCAAGGAATTGTTGATGATGCGCGGATTGGACATATATTTGATTAAATTTCTATGGAAATTGGCTTCGAATTTGTTTACTGTAGGAATGAACATTTTTGCTAAACGTGCATTAATGCGATAAACGTTTAAAAGTATTAAAAAAACGATGTAGGAATTGGCGGGGTGTCTGTTATTGCCATATATATACCAAAATGATAAAATTTTATTAGCTTTTTAATGATCAACATTTAATACACAAAGGGGATTCTCACACATGAAAATGATCAACGGCGGCGTCACCGCGCCAAAAGGATTCAAGGCCTCGGGAGTCGCATGCGGACTAAAGAAAAACGGAAGAAAAGACCTGGCGCTCGTGGTATCCGACAGGAAGGCTGCGGCAGCCGGCGTATTCACAAGAAATATAATTAAAGGGCATTCGCTGCAGCTCACAATGGAGCACCTCAAGAGTCAGAATCAAACTCAGGGTAAAGGGATCCGCGCTGTCGTCATAAACACCGGCAACGCCAATGCATGCCTCGGCAGCCAGGGTGATGCCAACGCCATAGGGATGGCCTCCATCACATCAAAACAACTCAAGTGTTGTGAGAAAGAGGTTCTGGTAGGTTCCACGGGAGTCATCGGTATGCCGTTGGATCTGGAAAAGGTCAAGAATGGAATAGTCGAAGCCGTAGCGTCTATCTCGTACGACGGCGGCGGTGATGCGGCGGAAGCGATCATGACGACTGATACAGTACCGAAGTCAGCCGCGGTAGAATTCGAGCTGGATAATCACGGGCCATGTACGGTGAGGATCGGCGGCATGGCTAAAGGTTCGGGCATGATATGCCCTAATATGGCTACAATGATCTCGGTAATAACGACAGATGCCGACATAACGCAAGAGCTCCTCAACAAGGCCCTCAAACCGGCTGTCGATGCAAGCTTCAACCGTATTACAATAGATGGTGATACCAGTTGCGACGACATGGTAGTCATTTTAGCCAACGGAGCAGCCGGAAACAGTGTTATAAACAAAGAAAACGAGGATTACAGGACTTTTGCCGAAGCACTGAAGAAATTGTGCATAGAGCTGGCAAAGAAACTGGCGGCAGACGGCGAAGGCGCAACCAAGCTGATCGAGGTCGAAGTGACAGGCGCCGCAAGCGACGAAGATGCGCACAAGATAACTAAGGCAATAGCCAACTCTCCTCTGGTGAAGACCGCGATATTCGGCTGCGATGCCAACTGGGGCAGGATCATCACGGCCGCAGGCTACTCCGGAGCCGATTTCAATCCCGAAAGGATCAAGATCTCGATAAACGGCATACTATTCTGCCAAAAAGGGACGGCTGTCGCATTCGACGAAGCCGAAGCCAAAAAGATGCTTTCAGGCAAAGAAATCCGGATATCGGTCGGCCTCAGCGAAGGCAGCGGCACAGATACAATGTGGACATGCGACTATTCATACGATTACGTCAAGATAAACGGCAGCTACCGCAGCTAAAATATTGACAGCAATTACAAAATCGAGTCTATGAGAAGATCATGGCGCCGTCGCGGATGCCGACGGTGACCGTGTCGCCTTCGTGGTAGCGGCCTCTGATGACCTGCTCCGACAACTCGTCTTCGATATATTTCTGGATGGTGCGCCTTAACGGGCGCGCTCCGAATTTGGCGTCATAGCCTTTTTCCAGGATGAATTCCACTACGTCGTCGCTCACCTTGAGCGTCAGACCTCTTGCCGCGGCCTCGTTCTCCACCTCGGTCAGCATCAGTCCGACAATACGCCTCAACTCGTCCTTGTTGAGTTCGGTGAATATTATGATTTCATCCAGCCTGTTGAGAAACTCCGGTCTGAACGTCTCCTTCAGCACCTCTTTGATCCTGATTTCGAGCGAGCTGTACTGGTCTTTGCCGAAGCCGATGCCGTTGGATTTGAGGGTAGTGCCGGCATTCGACGTCATTATCAGCACGGTATTCTCGAAGCTGACGGTCCTGCCGTGGCTGTCGGTCAGCCTTCCGTCCTCAAGAATCTGCAGCAGCATATTGAATACGTCGGGATGCGCCTTCTCGATCTCGTCCAGAAGGATAACCGAGTATGGCTTCCTTCTGACCTTCTCGGTAAGCTGCCCGCCTTCGTCGTAGCCGACGTAACCGGGCGGCGACCCGATCAGCTTGGAGACGGTGTGCTTTTCCATATATTCGGACATATCGAGCCTGATGAGGGCCTCCTCGCTGCCGAACAATTCGACGGCAAGGGCACGCACCAGTTCGGTCTTGCCGACGCCGGTCGGCCCTATGAATATAAACGATGACGGCCTCTTCTTATTCCTGAAACCGGCCCTGTTACGCCTGATCGCCCGCGAAAGGCCGGTGACTGCGGCATCTTGCCCTATGACGCGTTTATGCAGCCGCTCCTCAAGGTTGATCAGCTTCTCGGCCTCGACCTCGGTCAGTTTCTGGACTGGTATCTTCGTCCAGGTCTCAATCACATTTGCAATATCATCAACCGTCAATACGGTATCCCTGCTCTTCTCCTCAAGCTCTTTGGTGCTTTGAAGCAGCTTGCACTCGTACACCTTCAGATCGGCTGCCTTCTGGTAGTCCTCGATGGAATCGGCCGAAACGGCGTTCTCCTTTTCCTCCTGCACCCTTTTGAGTTCCTGCTTCAGATACTCGAGCTCGGACAGCTTGACATTATTCAGGTTAGCCCTTGAACTGGCCTCGTCTATTACATCGATGGCCTTGTCGGGAAGGAACCTGTCGGTTATATACCTCTCGGACAGCTCAACAGCGGCTTTTACCACTTCCGCCGATATTTTCACCCTGTGATAATTCTCGTAATAATGCTTTATGCCGTTGAGTATCTCGATAGATTCCTCTATAGTGGGCTCTTCGATTATGACCGGCTGGAAACGCCTCTCGAGTGCGGAGTCCTTTTCTATATGCTTCCTGTATTCATTGAGCGTTGTGCAGCCGATAAGCTGAATCTCGCCCTTCGACAATGCAGGCTTGAGTATGTTGGCCGCGTTTATCGCTCCCTCGGCCTCACCTGCGCCCATGATATTATGGAGCTCGTCTATCACAAGTATGATATTCCCGAGGTTCCTGGCTTCCTCAATGATGCCTTTCATCCGGCTCTCGAATTGCCCTCTGAATTGCGTACCGGCGACGACAGAAGTCAGATCCAGCAGGTACACATCGGTGCTGAGCAGTTTAGCGGGGACCTGCCGTTTGGCGATCCTGACCGCCAAACCTTCGGCAACGGCCGTCTTCCCGACGCCCGGCTCGCCCAGAAGTACAGGATTGTTTTTGGTTCTCCTGTTCAGAATCTGTATAACCCGCTCAATCTCCTTGTCCCTGCCGACTATCCTGTCGATCTTGTCTTCTCTCGCCCGGTCTGTAAGATTCGATCCATATATATCAAGATACTTCTTTTTTCGTACCGTCTTTTTTTCGTGGGTCTTCGTGCGCGTCGTGTTCCTGCTGTCTTTGTCCTCAGCTACCTTTGGGCTGTCTATTAAATTGCCCCCGTTGTCATCGTCATTTTTCGGGAATGCCTTGTTGATAAGGTTAAAAAGATGGCTGCCGCTATCAACAGTGCTCTTTTTATTTGCAATATTATTCTGTATCCCGTCGAAATCCATATTCTCGAAGAAATGAC
>CAZCKQ010000184.1:0-4037 GCA_964499315.1 uncultured Eubacteriales bacterium
TATTGTCCTTTGTGATTCGGGAAATATATTTACTTCCGTTGGGAATGTAACAACCATTCATGCTCCTACCCTTCTCAATCTCATTATCAAGGCTCCTCCTTTCTTATCCTAAAAATATAATCCGCTTAATTTGATTAATCAAATCACATTATTAACAGCTCGCTTGAGCCTCCTTTGGATTCTGAATGAGCCAGTCTCATATTATTTACGTTTCTCCCACTCCGGGGGCAACCTATCGTTTAAGAAAATAAATAACCAGTTCTTATGATTCCTTTGAGCTTGCTTTTTTGTAAAATGTCTTTGAAGTACAACCCCGCACATTCCGTTGTAGTCCGGATGCCTTAATTCTGTTTGGCAGTTAAAAAATATCACTCGTTTATCAAATTTTACGGTTCTTAGTGAAAATTCATTTCCGGCATAATCCACACCGTCGAACCTATCTAGAATCATATTCCCTTCCTTGATATACAATTTTATACAATAATCATATCAGCACCGCCGGACATCCTATGGCATACTTCGAAAAATTTTCACGCTTTTTCATAAGGCATTACTATAATTCGACAAAACGCCTCTCGCTTCTGCCAACACCTTCTCGCGGAGTGACTCGGGCTCCAGCACCTCGGCGCCCGCGCCGAAGCCTAACACCCATTTCACGATATCGGGCGTCATGGACGCGCGCCTTTCGAAAAGCAGGCTGCCGTCGCTCAATTGAGTTATTTTGTCGGCGTTTCCGGCTTCGTATTCTTTGATGTATCGCGCAATCCCTTTATTAAACCGTATCTTCAGCAAAACCTTTTTGTCGCTTGTCAGATATTTGAACCTGTCCTTCCTGAATCGTTCATAAAAATCAGGCGGACGCTCGAAGGCCTCATCCAGAATAGCCGCCTGCTTTATTCTGGAAATCCTCAGATCCCGGATTGCCGACCTGAGATGGCAGAATCCGATAAGATGGCAGCACCCCTCATAGATGTCGATTATGTACGGATCGAATACTCTTTCGGTGATTTCATCGTTCGAAAACGACCAATAGGAAAGCCTGAGCCTTTTATTCGTTAATACCGCTTCCTTCACCGTCATAAAAAGTTCTTTATCAAGCTCTTTCTCGCAAAGTATTCCGGATATGCTCACCGCAATAATGTCGTGTAAAGTCTTTAAAAAGGCTTTGTTCACTTTGGGCAAAGCATTGATTATCTTATCCGTTAAACCTGCCGCTGTCTCTGCCATATCAAGAAATGAAAAGCTTTTTAGCAATTCCCGGATAAAGTGCAGCGAAATGAGTTCCGAAGGCAAAAAGATTATCTTTTTTGCGTAATACTCCTTAGCAAGATAATAAAGCTTGTTATCCCGCTTTTCTTCATATAGATAAAAGGCTCCTGAAAGGGCGTCGATATCGCGCAGAATCGTTTTTTTGCTCACTCTGATGCCGTATTTATCCAGCCATTCCTTGATTCGCTCTATAGAACACCCGTAGCGGGATTCGCATAGCAAAGAAAGGATAGATAATTGGCGTTCCGCTTGAAATGTATCAGACATTTGATAATCACCTATTTACCATAATATGTAGTAAATATTACCAACACCGACACATTTCAATATACACCATCGTATTATTAATTGCAATAAACAAATTGTTTTGAAATAAAAAAAGAGGAGGGTTTACTCCTCCTCTTCGTCCTCTGTCATTGACTTGCGGGCTTCTTCGATGACCTTCTGGCTCACCATGGCGGGCGCCTCTTCGTAGCGCTCGAACCAGAGCTTGAAGTATCCGCGGCCCTGCGACATCGATCGAAGATCGGTCGCGTACTTGAACATCTCGGACTGCGGGACTTCCGCGACCACCTGCTGTATGCCGTCTTCCTGCGGGTTCATCCCAAGAATCCTGCCGCGGCGCTTGTTCAGGTCGCCGATGATGTCGCCCATGATGTTGTCGGGCACATAGACCTCGACGTGGGCTATGGGCTCGAGCAATACCGGCGAGGCTTCAGCCAGACCTTTCTTGTACGCGAGATTGGTTGCTATCTTGAATGCCATTTCGGATGAATCGACGGGATGGTATGTGCCGTCGACCAGCGTGGCCTTGAGGTTCACTACGGGGAAGCCTGCGAGAACGCCTTTCTGGATGGCCTCGCGCATGCCCTTTTCAACCGCGGGGAAATACTGCTTCGGCACAGCGCCGCCGAAGACCTTCTCTTCGAATATCAGGTCCTCGGTCTCACCCGGCTCAAACTCTATAAATACGTGGCCGTATTGGCCGTGGCCGCCGGACTGCTTCTTGTGCTTGCCTTCGGCCTTGACCTTCTTCTTTATGGTCTCCCTGTAAGGCACCTTGGGATCGGCCAGATTCACTGAAACGCCGAATTTCGACTTGAGCTTGCTCACGATGACGTCCAGATGCTGTTCGCCGACGCCGGAGATGAGCATCTGCTTGGTCTCGGTATTCTGCGACACCTTGAAAGTGGGATCCTCGTCCTGGAGCCTCTGGAGGCCCGAGCCGATCTTGTCCTCGTCGCCTTTTGTCTTGGGCTCGACTGCCAGCATCAGCGCCGGCTCCGGAAATTCTATCTTCTTGAGCACAACGGCGTTGGCCTGCTCGCACAGCGTATCGTTGGTGCCCGTGTACTGCAGCTTGGCAACGGCGCCGATATCGCCCGCAATCAGCTTTTCGACGGGTAATTGCTTTTTACCCCTGAGCATGAATAACTGCGCAATCTTCTCATTCTTTTCGGCATGTGAGTTATACACGACCGAGTCTGATTTGAGCGTACCTGAGTACACTTTGAACATGGATATCTTGCCGACGAACGGGTCGGCTATGGTCTTGAACACAAGCGCCGCGAAAGGTCCCGAAGGCGATACGGCTATTTCAGCCTTGTCCCCCGACGCGGCCTTTACCGCGCCTGTCACAGGCAGATCTGCCGGAGACGGCATCAGGTCGACGATGGCGTCCATCAGTTGCCTGACACCATGGTTGTTGACAGACGAACCGCAGTACACGGGAGAAATCGAACCTGCCAGCAGACAAGCCTTCAGTCCGTTCCGGAATTCTTCAGGCGTGAATTCCTCCCCGGCGAAATACTTCTCCATAAGCGCCTCATCTGTCTCTGCAATCGATTCCACAATCGACTCGCGGATCTTCGCAATTCTATCGGCTAAACCGGCAGGGACTTCGGCATCAGCCAACTTGTCCCCGTCGAACTTCTTCGCATTCATATTAAGGACATCAACAAAACCCTTAAACTTTTCAGATTCTATTATCGGCAGCTGAAATGCCGTTACTGACTTCCCGAAGGTATCGGAAAGCTGGTCGAGCACATCAAAGAAATTGGCGTTTTCTTCATCCATTTTACTTATGAAGAACATCTTAGGTATCTGCTGCTCTTTTGCATATGCGGCAGACTTTTCGGTACCGACGGCAACGCCGCCTTTGGCCGGCACGAGTATCACCGCGCCCTCCGAAACCCTTATCGCCTGTCTGACTTCACCCACAAAATCAAAATATCCCGGAGTGTCGATTACATTGATCCTGTAATCCAACCACTCGCATGGAGCCAACGCAGTATTGATCGAGATCTTTCTCCGTATTTCTTCCGGATCATAATCAGTTGTCGCGGTCCCGTCCGTAACCTTCCCGAACCTGTCGAGAACGCCAGTGTTGTATAGCATTGCCTCCGCAAGCATCGTCTTTCCGGAGCCGCCGTGTCCCATGAGGCATATGTTGCGAAGCCTCTCAGGGCTATATTCCTTCATAGCCGATTCCCCCTCTTAACTCGCAATAATGTATATTCTAACACACATTACGCATTATACCATATAATTTGCACAATTTAGCATCGGCGATTCATATTATTTACTGCAGAGGGTGTTATTTGCCCCTGTTGACTTTTTTTATGCCTGCATGTAAATTAAATATAACCTCACAGTAAGAGGCGGCAGGATTAACAGCACGGCAGAATTAACGGTATAGTAGCAAAGCAGTAGTAGCAAGCAGTACAGTAGCTAAGCTGTACAACAGGATGTCAATACGGCAGGATGGC
>CAZCKQ010000185.1:0-4036 GCA_964499315.1 uncultured Eubacteriales bacterium
CGGGCTAGATCCTCAGCTGCACTATTGTCCAGGGCATACCGCAACATGGGGGATCTTGGCCTCACTTGCGCAGCGCGTATTCTACTCTCATAGAAACGCTGCCTGTCTACACCTACGTCAGCCGGGCGGGCCGGGGCTCCGAGCCTGTAAAGCAGCTAAACAATTAAATCAGGCGAAGGGGGGTCGAGTCCGGGAGGTACTTTGTCTTTCAAAAATTCATATGCCAGCGCCGCCGTATACGTGCCGACACCGACTGAAATCCCATGCAGCGCGTGTTCAATCCCTTTTGAAATGGCGTCCCCTTCCCCATAACGGGCTAGCTGATGCTCGGCGCCTGATGCGGGTCTCGTCGATTGGGCCATACCCATGGCTGTGCCTGACAGGATAAGGCCTTCGGTGACGGATTTTATCGCCTCCGCATCTCGTGCGATTACGCCGTCAATGTTCGGGATGCACTTATCAAGCGCGTTCCTGACTATATCTGCGATATAGCTGCAGTAATACTCTCCTTTTTCATTATGAGCCAGCTTCCAATCGGCGAGTGATGTGTATTTGCCGATGATATCGCCGAAGCCTGCCTGCAGCATTACCAACGGAGCTTCTCTCAGGATATCGGTATCGGCGATTATCATATGAGGGGGGTAACAGTATGCCGATGTCTTTTTACCGCCGGTGATTATGGGGGACGATGCCGACGCGTATCCGTCCATTGATGGCGCTGTTGCCACAATTATATAAGGTATTCCGGTTTTATAGCTGACCACTCTCGAAATATCATTCAGAGTTCCCGACCCAACCGTCACTATAAGCGAGGCATCCTTATCCAGTCCGATCAAAAGCCTGCCGACGGATCTTTCATCGGGCTTGACGGGCAGGACGTCATCAAAGATGTAAATATCGGTTTTCAGGCCCTTTTCGGCAAGCAACCGCTCTATCTTTGCTCCGAGAACTCTGTACGTATTATTATCCGCGACAAGGAATATATTACCGGAATAGCCGTTGCCGGTGATGAGATCCGGCACGCTGTGTGCAACGCCCGAGCCTATCGATATCGTGCCGATGCTGATTGAATGGTTTCTGCCGCATGCGCAGACGGCTGAAGCAGTAATTTCCGGGTTGCTCACTTAAGATTATTCTCCGCCCATTGCGCAGCCTTCTTTAGCGTCTCCTGATGCTTGACGTCGACCTGATTAGTACCGTGGGTCCTGCTGTTAAGAAAATGGACACAAAAATGTCCGCTCATATTGTTGCCTTTTACCGAATCAAGGTTCTCTCCGCCTCTGTATC
Source organism: uncultured Eubacteriales bacterium (assembly GCA_964499315.1). Lineage (GTDB taxonomy): Bacteria > Bacillota > Clostridia > Acetivibrionales > CAYWGM01 > CAYWGM01. Next base: position 1,288 of record CAZCKQ010000185.1, read on the forward strand.
CGCCGCTGCGCGAACTAACATACTTGTTGGCCGGATAACCTTCATTTCCCGCATGGGGCATACCGTTCATCGATGCCGCAAGCCTGATGCCGTCGAAGGAGATTATGACCTGCCTGCGTGACCAGGTCCACTCTCCCCCGAATATTTGCTTCATTTTGGCGGTATCTTCACTTGTAAGCGTTTCACAATCGGCGTGATTCTCGCCGTAAGTACGCTTGATCATGAAGGTCTTTCCGGTCAGGATATCATATACTTCCGCTACTTGGCCGATAGCGAACACCTTGTTTACATCACCAAACCAATACCTCAGGAATTTATTCCCTGATTGGGCCGGTTGCGTTGTTTGCGCCGATAAAGCCGATACTGATCCGGAAATCAGCCCGGAAGTGACTTTGCCCACAATGCCGTCAATTGCAATTCCGCGGGCCTTTTGGAACTGTTTGACCGACGCGGTGGTTACAGTGCCGAAATAACCGGTAACGACATGATTGAAGAAACCTAACTTTTTAAGATCATTCTGCAGCTTTACCACCAGAGAACCTTCCATGCCTTCCTTCAATACCCCTGAACTGTTTGCGACGGTGGCGGCGGATCCGATGAGTTTTGATATCATCGCGTGCGTATATGCTCCGACAATGCCGTCTGCATCAAGGCCGTATTTCTTTTGGAAGCTTTTGACCGAAGCAAGCGTCACGTCGCCAAAATAACCGGTAGGCTCCGCGTTGAAACAACCGAGTTGCTTCAGGTTCTTCTGCAAATCCCTCACTTCGGTTCCTTCCATCCCATGTTTGAGGATGGACGCCGCGTTTGCCGTGAAAGGACAAAAAATGAAAACGGTTATAAATATTACGGCTGTAATAGCAACTAAAATTGATCTTTTTCGCACCATGCCCTATATTATACCATTTTTTTCATAGGTAATAAATGAAAAATAAATGGTTAACTTTGTCAACTTATGTTTACCTGTTATAATTATCTTATGAGGCAATTTAGGGTTAGTGAAAAATACGACGGCAAGAGGCTGGACAACACTATAAAGGATATTTTCAGGAATATGCCTGAAAACGCGCTGTTCAAGGCATTCCGCCTTAAGGACATCAGGGTCAACGGCGCGCGGGCGGACAGAAGAACCATCCTGAAGAGTGGTGATAACATAGAAATATATATTGCGGATGAGATACTCGACGGACTGCCCAAAAGGCAAACACAGGCCAAAAACCGAGGTTTTTCGGTAGTATATGAAGACAAACAATTGATAATAGTGAATAAGGAACAGGGCATCCCCGTGCATTCGGGTAAAAACGACATGACAAAACCTTTAATCGACAGGGTGGCCGAATACCTCTCATCAGACGACTGTCATTTATGCCACAGGATAGACAGGAACACATCCGGTCTCGTGGTCATCGCTAAAAACAGGCAAAGCCTTGATATACTGTTGGACAAATTCAAAAACAGAAGCATAAGAAAATATTATCAATGCCTGGTTTCAGGTTCGATGGACAAGAGCGAAGGCATTCTTGTCGATTATATCATAAAAGACGAAAAACAATCGAAGGTCTTCATCAATAAGGGAAACGCCCGTAAAGGCAAGCAGATTACCACCTATTACCGTGTTTTATGGTCCGATAAAGATATATCAAGACTTGAAATCGAACTCGTTACCGGCCGGACGCATCAGATACGCGCCCATCTCGCATATATCGGCCATCCCATCATAGGCGACGGCAAGTATGGCATTAACAGCATTAACAAAAAATACGGCATGAAAAGACAGGCCCTATGCGCATACAAACTGATATTTGCAAGAGGACCGGACGGTCCTCTTGATTATCTGGACGGCAAGATATTTGAGATAACCCCGGATTTTTAGATCAGAAGCGGTGAAGGCCGTATGCCTTGCACCGCTTTCCGATCAAAGAATCATCGCCCGATAAATTGCTGGACCAGTATCTTTCCGTAAGTCGGGCTGGGAACTATACCTATACCGCAGAAATTGAATTTTGGATTCAGTATATTGGCCTTATGGCCCGACGAGCCCATCCAGGCGTTGAAAGCGCCTTCAACTGTCCTGTTTCCGGCAATATTCTCGCCAGCCGTCATAAAGGTGACGCCAAAATCCTTCATCATATCGAATGGCGAACCGTACGTCGGCGATTGATGCGAAAAATAGTTATTGTCCACCATATCTTTCGCCTTAAGCCTCGCGGTCTTCATAACCCCGCTGTCAGCCGACAGCGCTCCCACTCCGGCATTTGCCCTTGCCTTGTTGACCAGGTTCAGCAATGTCTGCTCATCCTGGCTGAGCTGGGTGTCCACCGGCACGGACGGTACAGCCGAAGGTTTCGGCGAAGGTGACGGTGAAGTCGTTGGCGTAGTCTTGGGCGCAGGCGCAGTTCCAGTCAGCTTCAGGTATTTTCCTGAAACAGCCCCACAGCAGCCGGTTGTCGGATCATAACAAGCATACCAGTCGCCAACCTTGGCAAGAATCTGGACATTCTGCCCTTTTACCAGTTTGCATATGACAGGATAACTTGTTGACGGTCCCTGTCTAAAATTGAGGACACTTGCAGTACAGGTCCCTTGAGTAAAAAAGCTTGAGAGAGAAGGCGCAGCCTCGGCATTCCTGCCGGCACCTGGCAGGAAGACAGGCGCGAACGAAATTATCATCGCAAGCACAATTAAAAAAGCTAACTTCCTCTTCATAAATACCTCCGCTTATTCTTCCATTTTGCCGGTGGGAAACAAC
>CAZCKQ010000186.1:0-3999 GCA_964499315.1 uncultured Eubacteriales bacterium
TGTAAGCAAAATAAATAATCCATGCATATTTTTATGGCTAGACCCCCGAATATGCTGAAAAACCGCCATCGACGGGGATAACAGTACCCGTCACGAATTTTGAGGCGTCTGAAACCAGCCATATGAGCGTACCAATCAGGTCTTCAGGCTGCCCGAATCTCCCCATCGGCGTATGCTGCAAGATTCTGGCGCCCCTGTCTGTCAGGCTGCCGTCCTCCGGTCTGGTCAGCAAGCTTCTGTTTTGCTCCGTCAGAAAAAATCCGGGCGCTATAGCATTAACCCTGATATTTGCATTGAATTCCTGCACCATATATACAGCCAACCACTGCGTAAAATTGCTTACAGCGGCTTTTGCGGCGGAATATCCGGGAATCCTTGTCAACGGCCTGAAGCTGTTCATCGAAGAGATGTTTACTATCGCTCCGCCATTTTCGTTACGGGTCATGGCCTTTCCAAATACCTGGCATGGTATGATCGCGCCTCCGAAGAGGTTGAGGTCTATTACCTTCCTTAAACCATCCTCCGACAGGTCAAAAAAACTCTTTTGTTCGGATGTCGTAGCATCCTTCATATTGCCACCGATGGCATTCACCGCGATGTCGATCCGTCCGAACTCCTTTACCACCGCATTGTTGAACTCCTCCATGCTGCTCTTCTCCATACCGTTCACATAGAAGCCCGCGGCCTCTCCGCCCCTGTCGCAGATATCCTTTGCCACACAAACAGCATTCTCGGCAATCAGGTCACCTATAACGACCTTCGCTCCGGCCTGCGCTAGACCGGCGGCCATTTGCCTGCCGAGGATACCGCCCCCGCCTGTTATTACGGCAGTCTTTCCGGATAAATCAAACAAATCTTTCATTGCCCAATGCTCCTTCCATCCTTCATACTCATCGCGCATACCCGTCGTGCATACCCGTCGCGCATACCCGTCCGAACAAGGTCATGTCGTCTCCCTGAAGATTACCTCGGGCTGGATGACAGTCTTTTGCGGTACTTTTTTACCGGTAAGCGCTTCCAGCATGTATTTGACCGATAACGAACTCATATGCTCTATTTTACTGTCAACAGTCGTAAGTTCGGGAATTGTACACCTAGAAACCATCGAATTATCGAAACCTGTTACGGCGCAATCCTGCGGCACTCTGACGCCGGCCTGCAAAACACCCTTCAGCGCGCCTGAAGCGACTATATCGTCCGAGCAGACAATGGCGTCGAACGGCGTCTTTGACTCCAACAGACTCTTAACCGCCAGAAAACCGCCGTCCATACCTTTTTTCTGCGCTTTCAATATCAAATTGCGTTTGTCTGGCGGCACAGCCTTTTTGAAACCTTTTAGCTTTTCCATACTGCTGTATGTATCGACATCATATATGTAAGCCAGGTTTTTTCTTGAATCTCTTATGAGGCGTCGCGTGATGTCCTCCATCGCCTTTGAATCGTCACTCAATATGCAGTATATGTTTTCGCCCTTGACGTAACCGTTCACCATGACGACAGGCAGCTTGCGCGCGGCCTCCATTATATGCGAATTATCCTTCTTCTCCCTGAATACCGAACCGATGAGTATTATCCCGTCCACTTTTTTACCAAGGAGGAATCCGAGGTATTTCTTTTTTTGCCTGATATCGTCTCCCGTATTGCACAGTATCAGGTCATAGCCGTAAGCCTTCAGATCTGATTCTATTCGATATATTGCGCTTGAAAAGAAAAGATCGCGGACGTCGATGGTCAAAGCGCCTATCGTCCTGATGGATTTGGTCATCAATCCCCTTGCCATCGCATTGGGCTTATAACCGAGTTCATTCATGACGCGCATGACTTCCTGCCTGGTCTTTGCGCTGACAGGCCCGCTGTCATTGATGACTCTGGAAACCGTTGCTATCGAAACACCCGCTTTTCTGGCAATATCATAAATATTCATGAATATGTATTAAATCTCCGCCTGCTATGTAAGCGCTTACATCCATGATTATAATCCACCGGCAGGTGAATGTCAATTACTCCCTAATGGCAGCACCTTCCGCACTTTTCAATATTAGGGCATTCACGAACACCCGTCTTCCTGGATCTTATAATATTGACATTGCTGAAGATCTGGTCAAGCTCACGACTACCGCAATCAGGGCATTTAATAGCCTGGCGCTCCCTATCGCTCATACTTGCCATAATATTAAATTCTTTTCCACAGTCTCTGCATTTCAAATCGTAAAATGGCATTGCGCACTCCTTACTCTACAAAGACTTCCACCCTTGTATTGGTTTTTTCATCTTCGACCTCTACGATCTTTCCTTCAGCCCCATTTTTGACGGCCTCAATTATTTCTTTGATATTTATCTGGTCAAGGCCGGATTTCTTCAATTCGGGGGCGTAAGCAGTCCCTATCTTGAGGCCAAGGTCCACAAGTGAAACCGGGATATTGACGTTGACTTTCGTTTTATTGTCATCTGACTTGACCCTTACCTTAAGCCATTTCGCCTCTTTTTTGACAGCAATGGCATCCTGCTGCCTTTCTAAAGAATTGAGCAGTTCCAACCCCTCTTCGGTAGTTACCCTACCCTCTTCAACCATCTTAAGTATTTGCATTCTTTCCTCTGAAACATCCTTTGACATAAATCAAACCTCCTCTTCAATAATCATTTATCATTTTAAAAGCCTGTTCTCTGGTGATCTCGCCTCTTGACAATTTGTCGAGTATATCCCTCTTTGCCGCGGATACCTTGTTGTCAGGGATATAGCCGAGCGCGCTGATGACCTCCTCCAGTTTATTCCTTACAGTAGGATAAGAAATTCGCAGTTCTTTTTCTATCTCCTTTATATTGCCCCTGTTTTTTATGAATACCTCGACAAATAGCTTTTGCTGCATGCTGAGCTTACAGAATTTGCACGGTTCAAACCTTCCGCTTATCTCGGTGTTGCACTTTTCACACCGCACCTTCGTGATCTTTGTTTCACCCCCGCATACAGGGCACATACCAAGCATCTCGTATTTCATTCTATCTCCTCCCTTATATTCACTCATATTGTCCTGATATGGACCTTCACATGCTGTCCATGATCTTCGGTATCAATGTTTACCAGTTCAATAGGTCCATAGACGGCGAGCTCGTCAAATATGCGCTCAATATCCCCCGGATCAAGAGCCTTGGCTATTTCCCCAATTCCCGTTTTTTTATCGGGGTTATCCTTAGGCATCGCCCTCAAGACCAGCTTTAATATCCACTTTATGAAACTGAACGAAATTGCCGGCAAAGGCAACCTGAACCCTGGCGCGCTTATATGGATTTTTATTTTTCTTGCCGTGTCCAATGATTTTCACCTCGCCCATACCTTCTTGTATAATAATAAAGCATAGCAATTAAGATGTCAATGCTAAGTTTTATAATATTAATTATATATAATATAAATATTAATTTTATTAATTCTTATTTTAAATTATCTTTTTTATGTTTATTCACATAAAAAAACATGCTGTGACCGTAAGGCAGCAGCATGGTTTTTAATATAATAGACTATTTTTCCCTTTATTCCTTCTAATTAAAAGATTCCTTACCTGCTTTGCATTGTGGACATTCCTTAGGTCTGCACCTTCCCTCGACTTCTTTGCCGCATTTACCGCATTTCCAAGTAGCCATGCCTTCATCCCCCTTCAATAATATAATTTTACACTATTTTACGAAACCGACTTCCTGTACAACCTCAAACAAAGCCTTGTTCAAATATATCTTCTCTTTGCCGATCATATGGGATTTAAGGAATCCGCCGTCCTCAAGCGATGCCAGATAGCCTGACGCGGTTTTCCTTGAAACACCCAAGCCTTTCTCGATATAACCGATTTTAGTATAGAATTCATAAAACAGCAGGTTCAGCAAATCTCTTGAGTATATCTTAGGCAATGCGGTTTTAATTTCTTCCGCTGTCTTATCCACTACCGAATTTATTCTTTTGATAAGGAGCAATGTTTCTTCTGAGGTTTGCTCGATTCCGTCCAGTATATA
>CAZCKQ010000187.1:0-3967 GCA_964499315.1 uncultured Eubacteriales bacterium
GGCCAGACGCGTCTTGTAGTAGTACTTCCTGGTCTCGATGCCATCGTCGGCGATATGCCTGTGACCCCGCTGTACAAGCTCGTTGTCCGTCTCGCTCTTGCCAACGCTGCTATCTCCGATTATCAATATCCCTTGTCCGTAGACTTCAGCAAGCAACCCATGCAAGATTATGCGCGGCGCCAGCTGAACATTCAGATATCTGATGAGTCCGCTCATAAACCTCGAAGTCTCATCGGATGTTACAAGTATGGGTATCTTATATTTTTGCGCGACATCCAGCATCTCAGGAAACGGCTCGAGGTTTCTTGCTATCACTATACACGGAAATCCGTGTCCGAAAAAGCTGTCAAGCCGTGAGAGCCTTTCCTCAGGCGGCATGGTGGCCAGGTATGCTATCTCCACATTCCCAAATATCTGGATCCTTTTGGCGTCGAAGTGTTCAAAATATCCGGTAAGCTGCAATCCGGGCCTGTTCACGTTGACGGAGGTGACGACGGTTTCATCCAGATTTACGGATGAAGCCGCCACTTTGAGCTGGAATTCCTTTACCAGTTGTGCCAGGGTCACAGAAAACATTACGCAGGTATTCTCCTTGGTATTCTTCTTTTTGGGTCATTTTTTCGGTCAATTATTATTATATAATATTGAAAATAAAAAGGAAGGGGCTGTTTTATCATTCGAAGTTGTGTATGAAGAATATCGCCAGCTGCGTCCTGTCCCTGAGATTCAATTTTTCAAGCAAAACTGAAATATTGTTCCTGATAGTCCCTTCGCTCATGAAGAGCTGCGCCGATATTTCCCTGTTTGAAAGGCCTTTGCTCACCAATTCCATTAATTCATATTCTTTTTGCGTCAGGCCTAATTCACTCAGAGTGGGCTTCTTGCCTTTCCCCATCATGCCGGATATGATGCCCGCCACTTCCTTTTCATAGACCACATTGCCACGGTAGACAGCCTTGATGCTCTCGATTATGCTCTCGGACGGGCTGCTTTTCAGCACATATCCTTCGGCGCCGTGTTTTACCGCGCTCCTGATATATTCTTCATCCTTGAAGGTCGTCAAGAGCAAGACCTTTATATCATTAAACTGCTCCTTGATAAGCTGCGTCGCCTGGACGCCGTCCATTACAGGCATCCTTATATCCATAAGGACGACATCGGGCCGGGTATCCCCGCATAGCTTTACCGCCTCGCGCCCGTTCGACGCGGTACCCGCCACCATGAAGCCTTCTTCGGTCTCCAGTATCATCTTCAGGCCGTCCCGTATGAGCGCGTCATCATCTACGATCAGAATTTTCATGACTTTTCACCTCCGGTACTCACACCTGCAATTGCACCTTCTTCATCGGCGACAGGCAGATTGCAAACGATCAGAAAACCATTGCTGCCGTCAATTGATATGGTTCCGCCCGCATTTCTGACACGCTCTCTCATACCCGTAAGCCCAAGTGTTATCACCCATAGGTACAATTACTGAACCGAGGGGGTAACCAGTACGGGGTAACAGGAAAAGCAGAAAGCCAGTCACGATTTTGTGGCTGGCTTTCTGCTTTTTATACTTCTAAGGCTTCGAGATTCACGGCTGACAGCTTGCTGTTATGAACATGGCACACTGCATTATCGGTCAAAATATTCGCTGGATTTGGGCTTTGTTATCAACGATATACTTGAACATTTTACGGTTAGTTTTGGCGAGTTGCTTGAATTCCTCGCGGCTCTCGAAGTAAGTTACGCAAATCATCTGAATCGAGCAGATCACATAAAATATTGCCTGTTTTTCTTCTGCGGTCAGCTTACCCTCGCTATCGTATCCGTGCAGAATCCCGCCGAGAACGTCAATCCATTTTGCATACGCCTCGACTTCAATATCGCTGATCTCGGATAGTATGCCGGTCGCGCAATAGCAGACGTCCCATAAGCGAAGGTTGACCTCGCTCAAATCGAAGTCTATGAACCCGCTAACCTCGCCACCCTCGAACAGGATATTGCTCGGATTGGGATCGCGGTGAATAAGCTGCTTTGGGAGCTTTTCATACAGCTTTCCAAAGATACCGATATAATCCGTGAAGAATTCCTCATCGAGACCCATGCTCCATTGCAGGTTCTGCTGACGTACATTCGGCAGCGCACATTCCGTTATGCTTTTATACAGATTGACTTCATCCGGTACGACTTCGTTCTGCACATCCCTCAGCGCTTTATGGAGCTGCGCGATGTTTTTCCCGTATTTTTTAGCAAATTCGATGCGGCTGTTACCGAACCTATCGGACTTCGGTAGCGGGCTTCCTTTTAGCCCGCGAGTCAGAATGAAAATCTCCTTGCCGTTCAAATACTCTGCACCTGTTTTTGTCGACAGAGGAAGGGATGAGACAAAACCCTGTTTTGAGAGCGCTTTTGCGACCTTCAGGTTTTTCATGAGCTTTTCGCGGTCGCCCGTTTTGAGGATATAATCGGCGCCGACCGTCCAAACACTGCCGGATACCTTCGCTCCGTCCATGATGTAAATGTCGCCTATCGGCAAGCCGCTTTCGATGTTCCAGTTTTCAAGAACTTTTCGCAAATCCTTTTCAGAATACATAATTGCCACCTCCGGTTTTTTGGGTTTGTGATGGTTATAAATCGAGAGATACTTTTTCGGAGAGCAACCATACATTTTGGCAAACGCCTTATAAAACCCGGCATAGGTATCAAACCCGTATTCCAGTACGACATCAATGGCCTTGCGCCCATCGGCAATTTCGCTGAGCGCATGGTCGAGCCGACGCTTAAGGATATAGCTCGAAACAGACGATTCCATTACCGATGAAAACAGGCGGTAATAATGAAATGTCGAGTAATTCGCCATCCTCGCCAGTTCTTCGGCTGTTATGTCGGTCTTGAGATTTTGCTCGATGTAATCGAGGCTGGATTTGATTATTTCGGGTATCTGCATGGCTTCCCTCCTCCGTACGGTGGCTTAAGTATACCGCATGAAGATTGTAATAACATTTCCTGTAGTGCTATGATAATAATGGCGCATTTTATCAAAAAGGCACCAATCTGCCGATTAGTGCCTTGCTTTGCTGACTGACTCTCTCACTTAGCGCACAAGCAAAACGGATGTCCCTCTGGGTCGAGCATGGTTACATAGTGATTGCCACCATATTGGGTGGCGGCTTTAGTCGCACCGTTCTTGACAGCGTCCTCTACTGCGGACAACAAATCGTCAACCTGAAAGTTAAAGTGCATCTGCTTCTGTTGTTTTCCTGATTCCTCTGGCCAAACTGGGGAAGCGTATTCATAATCGCATCCCATGAACAGTATCAGTAAGCCGCCGTCGCTGACCACCGCTGGGCAACCGTAAGCCTCGCACTTCTTCCAACCTGTAAGAACTGCGTAAAATTCTTGCGTCCGTGTGGGGTCTGCGCAGTCGATGGATATGTCTCCGATGGAGATGCCCTTTTTCTGTGCCACCTTGCCGAAGTATTCATCAGCCATAAGTGCATAATATGCTGCGTCGCATATGCCTTGATTGTTCCAATCTGCTTGCTTAAGTAACCCTTCGTATTTTAAGCCTGCTTTTTCCATCACCTTACCAGAGTTCGGATTGCAAGGGTCATGGCGAGATTCAATGCGATTTACGCCAACCTTCTCAAAAAGGAACTTCACGACGGCTTTAAGTGCTTCGCTTGTGTAGCCTTGCCGCCACCATGCCTTGCCAATACAATAACCGATATGCGCCATTGAGGTTTTTTCATCAAACTTAACAGCACCAATGCTTCCGATTGGCTCACCAAGTATTTTGAGGATAATGACCCAGCTATAATATTTTTCGTCAACGTAGGAGTTCACATTATGCTCGCACCAACTCTTTGACTCATTTATGCTTTCATGCGTCGGCCACATGAGGTATTTTGTGACAGCCGGGTCGTTTGCCCAATTTTTGAATACTGCTTCCGCATCGTCCATCGCAAACCGCCGAAGTATA
>CAZCKQ010000188.1:0-3960 GCA_964499315.1 uncultured Eubacteriales bacterium
ATAGTCGGAGGCAGGTGTTATCGAACATATCTCTCGAAGCTTGTCATATTTGATCTTCATAATAAGAATACCGGGATTTCTGATCGAATTAAGATAATTGACCTTCCTTGCGGCAACAACCCCATATTTATCGCCGAAAGAAGCAAGTCCGATATCGTCTTTACACAGGATCAATTCACCTGCTGTATTTTTCAATTTCTTATAGATCTGGCTATTTAAAATACTTGTTAAAGAAGGTAAATAATTAAATCCATCATTATACAGATTGTAACTATTATCAATGAATATGATATCAATGATGCTATTTGTTTTCAGCATTTTAAAATAGCTGTTCAACTCTGTCCTGATAAGCAGGTCGGCTTTATTACCTTCCAGAAGGCTTTGGATATCCGGGTTGGCAATCACGCCCATACTCAGTTCGTCAATTGTCTTAACAAATTCCTGGAACCTGCTGTTGATTTTCTCCGTATAATGGTTTAAATTTGCAGTCTGACTGGAGATCATATAGCGGCTGAATATTATGTTAACTATAGTACTGACAATAATAAGAGGCAATACCATAATCGAAATGAATACCAATAGAAATTTTGTGCGTATTTTAGGTTTACCCATTATTTTTTAAGATTCCCGCGCGATAATCCGTAGGACTCATCCCCATATATTTTTTGAATACGACATTGAAATAGGAAAAGTTGTCGTAACCTACTTTGTCCGCAACTTCATACACTTTTAGATACGGGTTTTTTAAAAGCCTTTTGGCTTCTTCGATGCGAAGCTCGGTTACGTATTGAACAAACGATTTCCCTAACACCTTTTTAAATAATTGGCCAAGATATGTAGCATTCATATGTACTTTTTCAGCTGTGGTACTTAAATTCAGCCTGCTGTCGAAAATATCCCTTTTTATATTGCTTAGAACATCCTTAATAATCTGGTCGATAAATCGGGGATATCTCTTTATCAGCTTGTTTATCAGTTCGTCTGTATATTTGCATAAGAATCCGGCAATTTCACCCGCCGGTTTTCCCTTGAGTTTGCTTAATGCATAGAATATTTTATCGTACTCTACTATATCCGGCCCGCTTTCTTCAAAAGGTCTGAGAATTGAAGCAAACAGCTGGTGAAAGGCAATGCTCATGTGCGCATATGAACAACCGCTGTCCTGATAGTATTTGACGAAACTATCCATATCCGCTCTAAGACTGCAAATATCATGGTACCTTATATCGTCCAATACCTTTTTCTCTATGTCAGAAGGATAGCAACAGTGCTTCCCGGTATCGCATCTGATTTGCTCACTGGCAATAAACTTGTCCGTTCCCGAAACCAAACTATACTCCAGGGCTTTACAAGCGTCTTTATATGAATAAGGTATGTCTTTGAACCTGTCAACAAAAGCGCCTCTTGCGACAGAAACCGTCAGCTTCAGAAGTGTTTTTACAGTGAGTCTGGATCTGTCAAGCAGTTCGTCTATTCTTGTCCTGTCTTTCGAATCGATTTTATCTTTCCAAATCAAAAATCCAATTTCATCCTCATCCAGACATGCGCTTAAGGTTGAGTATTCATTCCCTACGATTTCGTCGGCAATTCTTTTAATTAATGACAATGTCACCCCGTCGGCGCTGTTATTGATCGTATCAAAGCTATCCTGGAGATCGTTTGTTTTAATAATTGCGGCAGAGTATTCATATCCGTCTTTTATGTTAATATTGAGCAATTTGGCTTTGTTGTTTATTTCGTCAGGATTTAATTCATTCTTGAAGATATTTTGTAAGAAATGCCCTATAAGTACCGGATATTCGTCTTTTAGCAACTTAGACATTCTTTTGATCTTTTTCGCTGTGTCTGCCTGTTGCAATATTCTTTTTTTTAACGAAAGCATAGCATCCAAAAGTTCATCTTTGACGATGGGCTTGAGGATATATGAACTAACGCCTATATTGCAGGCTTCTTTGACATACTCAAAGTCAGAATATGCAGTTATGGCCACGAAACCCATGTTGCTGTTCATCTGTTTTGCGGCTTTTATCAACTCGATCCCATTAAGAAAGTTCATGCGTATGTCTGTAATTACAATGTCCGGAGAATGATCTTTGATTTTTTGCAGCCCGATTTCTCCGTCGGAAGCTACTGCAACAATTTTAAAATCATAATCCTCCCAAGGGATTATTTTCTGTAAACCTTCAAGAATAATGGGTTCGTCGTCGACAATAAGAACCTTGACCATGATTTCACCTGAAATTGTATGGCCGAGCGCATAGTTTATTCTACTGCTATATAAAGTATATAATTTTGAGTAATCCGCTGTCAAGTAAACGCACTTTATGGATTATGATATAATGCTATCAGAGATTTATACGAACTCATAGAAAGGGATACCCGGTATATGCCTCATAATAATGCAATTGGAATTGATATCGGCACCACAACCATATGTGCCATTATTATGGATGGAGAGAACGGAAAAATATTCGACACCATTACAATAGCAAACAATTCATCGCAACCAGCCCGGTATCCGTGGCAGAAGACGCAGAATGCTTCGGTTGTTCTGGATAATGTTAATAAAATTCTAAATGAATTGACAGACAAATACAAACCTGTGAGCTGCATCGGCCTGACCGGACATATGCATGGCATTGTCTATACCGATGATGCCGGGGATGCGGTAAGCCCTGTCTACACATGGCAAGATGGCAGAGGGGATCAGGAATACAAGGATAATATTAGCTACGCAAGTTATTTGTCCAAGATATCCGGATACAGGCTCGCAACAGGATTCGGCGCAGTAACCCATTTTTACAACTTGACAAATGGCATTGCGCCGCTTTCAGCGAAATACATCTGTACAATCAGCGATTATATCGCAATGAAATTGTGTAATGCCGTAAAACCTGTCCTTCATCCTTCGAATGCGGCTAGCTTGGGTTTTTTCGATCTTGATAAAAATGATTTCGACCGCAGGTCGTTATTAGCCTCAAATATCGATGATTCTGTTTTCCCGGAAGTTTCGAAAGCAGTTAAAACTGCAGGCGCAACAAAATCCGGTATACCGGTTGCTATAGCTATAGGCGATAATCATGCAAGTTTTATCGGGTCGGTTCATAGAAATGAAGAATGCATATTAGTCAACATTGGCACAGGAAGCCAAATATCCATGTATGCCGATAACGCTGAAAAGCGCCCTCAAATTGACATAAGACCTTTTATCGGCAACGGGTACCTTCATGTAGGGGCTCCTCTTTGCGGAGGAAGGGCATACGCGATACTTGAGCAATTCTTCCGATCGACGGTAGCGCTGGCTATCGGGACGGATTCGCCCAAATTATACAATATCATGAATGAAATTGCCGGCGCCCATAAATCAATAAGCGATAAGCTGGATATATCCGTAAGATTCTGCGGTACCAGAGATAACCCTTCGTTACGGGGTTCAATAAACAATATAAGCGAGGCTAATTTTACGCCGCAGCATTTTGTAATCGGAATACTTGAAGGAATTGTAAATGAACTGCATAGCCTATACCAAGCGATGCTGCCCAAAACTTTGCCTGAACCCAAACCCAAGACACTTGTCGGATCCGGCAATGGAATAAGACTTAATAATCCTTTGCGGGAAATGGTTTCAAAAATATTCGGAATGCCTGTGAGAATACCGCTCTACGAGGAAGAAGCCGCCTACGGATCGGCGCTTTATGCTCTTACCGCAACCGGCTTTTTCAAAAACATTCAGGAAGCGCAAAAGCTCATCCGGTATATTTGAGCCACGACCTTATATTTCATGCTCCCGAGTCATCCATTCCAGTGTCTCAGTTAATTCGACAGGCCCGCATGCATTATTTAATACTTCAATCAATTCGTCATCATAGTTATGACGAACCTTGCACTCTCTGTCAAATATCATAGTCGCTTCGTCATCTGTCTTAACAGCCGGCCATTCAGGCAGGCCCGGGTGATTTG
>CAZCKQ010000189.1:0-3920 GCA_964499315.1 uncultured Eubacteriales bacterium
ATGCCGGAACCGGACATCCCTTTAATGGGCTTCGGCATGAACGTCGCATGGAGTCCGTGCCTTCGGGCTATGGTCCTGACGGCCAATTTGAATGTCATTATCGCATCAGCCGCGGAGAGCGCATCGTTGTATTTGAAATCTATCTCATGCTGGCCGGGAGCGACCTCATGGTGAGACGCCTCTATCTCAAACCCCATCTCTTCAAGGGCAAGGCACATATCGCGCCGCGCATCCTCACCGAGATCGATGGGCCCGAGATCGAAATAACCGGCATTATCATGTGTCTTAAGCGTAGGCTTGCCTTCACTGTCGGTGAAAAACAGAAAAAATTCACATTCCGGCCCTATGTTGATAGTATCATATCCCAACGAGGCGGCTTCCTGTATGATGCGTTTGAGCACATAGCGGGGATCCCCGCCAAAAGGCGTCCTATCAGGATTATACACATCACAGATAAGCCTAGCGACCTTTCCGGTCTGGGGATGCCAAGGGAAAATCACAAAGGTGTTTGGGTCCGGCTTCAGGTACATATCGGATTCTTCAATCCTGACAAACCCCTCGATAGATGAACCGTCGAACATAAACCTGCCGTCAAGCGCCTGCTCGAGCCGATCGGCAGTAATCGCCACGTTCTTGAGTGTTCCGAGGATATCGGTGAACTGCAGCCGTATGAATTTGACATCCTGTTCTTTCACTATTCCAAGGATGTCGTCTCTCGTGTAACAAGGCATATATACCACTCCCTATATTCAATTCAATGCTTTGTGCGCATCCTTGAGCTTTTGCATAATAGGTATCTTTTGTGGGCATTTGTCTTCGCATTGGGAACACTCGATGCATTTCGAGGCATCACGGCCGTTTTTGGCCAGCTCATACCTATAGAAGCTTCTGCACTGGTTATATGAGTCATACATGCCCATATCGTTATAGTAATCGAATATCGTCGGGATATCCACGTTCTGAGGGCATGGCATGCAGTAATTGCACTTCGTGCAGCCTACATATATCCTTTGCCTGAACGCATCCATCATTTTGTTAATGGTATCCTGATCCTCTGCGGTCATAGAATGCGGATAAGTCTTATCGAATATCTCTATATTCTCGACAAGCTGCTCCATCGTGCTGACGCCGCTCAGTACCACAGCGACCTCGGGAAGGTCTGCCAGCCATCGAAAGGCCCATTCGACAGGCGTCCTCTTTATCTTGGCTTCATCTATCACTTTGACGACTCCGGGCGGCAGATTTTGCGCAAGCCTTCCGCCTCTGAGCGGTTCCATTATCACCACCGGGACGCCGCGTTTGGCCGCGTATTTAAGACCTTCGACGCCGGCCTGCTCATTCTGGTCCATGTAGTTGAGCTGTATCTGGCACATGTCCCAATCATATGAATCTATGATCGACTTGAATGCGTCGGCATCCCCATGGAATGAAAACCCGGCATACCTGACCCTTTTATCGGCCTTGATCTTGTCTAAATGCTCCCTGATATCGAACTTGCGCATCTTTTCCCAGCTGGCGCCATCCAACGAATGGACGAGATAAAAATCAATATATGACATGTCCAGCCTTTTCAGCTGCTCATCCAATAATCTGTCGAAATCACCTTTTTGCCTGACCATCCACTGTGGAAGCTTGTCCGCGACATACAGCTTTTGCCTGTCGTATCCCTTCACAGCCTTGCCCAGGATGACTTCGCTGTTGCCGCCATGGTACACATAAGCTGTGTCGTAGTAATTTACTCCATTGTCAATACCATAACGGATCATCTTTATGGCTTCGTCCTCATCGATGCCGCTGTCGTCAGTCTGACGTGAGAAGTTTTGTTTAAGCGGCAACCTCATACAGCCTATGCCGAATCTCGAAACATTCAGCCCTGTTTTACCGAAGTTCACATATTGCATTCAGATCGTACCCCCGTCGATCAGTCTGTTTTTTTGGAAAATCCTTTTACAATAACCAGAACGCCCAGTATTATAAGCACAACAGGAATAATATATCCCCTAATGTTGCGGTTGAAGATATCATTGATGTTTCTGGAGAAAAATATTAATGACAGTGCTCCGAGAATACTGACGGGTACCAGCAGCCCTTTATCCCTATTCCCGAAAATATAAAGCTCGAAAAGTCCGACTGCAGGCGCAAGGATGAAACCCGGCCAGAGCTGGCCCCAAATATCGAATAGCATGGAAAGCTGGCATACTACGCCGAGTATTATAAGGATGCCGCCGGGCACAAGCAACCCGGGGTCCTTCCTGCCATGGCTGAAGAACGCATAATGGAATAGCAGGCCCGGAATGATGAGAAAAAGCGCAGCCCAGTAATTACCAAGCAGATAACCGAGATTGAAGATGTTAAACCCGAAAATGTCCCGGTTGCCGAGCAGCAACGCAACGCCGATCAATATCAGGATCAGTCCCGGTATCAATTTATTTTTTCTCATAACAGAGCCTCCTTTAATTTCGCATTATACGGAATATGTAGTTTATATTAGTAGTTTATATTAATTATAAAGGAATAATCAGGATATGTCACCTTTCAGATTTAACTTTGCCAGCGCAATCAGCGCTGTCAGATTGTCGAACGAATAGAATCCGGACGACGGATCTCCAAAGCCGCCGAAATACTTGGATTTGTCGTCACGGACACAAAAATCAAGGGCCCGGTCCATCAATCTCATCGCCATTTCGAGTTCACCGACGCGTATTGAATAAACTGCGCATAAGGCATAAACGGCCGTACTTTCAACCGGCCGGTGTGTCTGGCGCAGAACGTCTGCATCAGCCGAAACAAGCCGCTTGCCGCCACCCCGATCAATCCCCGCACCCGCATACACCCCCCCAGCATACACCCTGACCTTCCCGTCCTGCGCGGGTTTCTCGGTTTCGGCACTGAGCCAGGACCGGAATTGGCTCGTATCTTCATTCATCTCGGCAAGATGGATGGCAGTGATGACCTCATCGGTCAGGCACTCCGACGCCACGTATTTTTGCGCGCCATAATCATAATATTTATCGAGCATCTCGCTAAACCTAATCAGATTGAAGCCGCGCGCCGCAACAAAATCCCAGCGCCTATCCAGCTGACCAAGCAGATACATCGTAAAAAAATCCAGGTAGCATAATTGGATGCTGCCTGCGGGGACATTCCGCTCCCATTCGAAAAAGTCACTGATAAGCGAACCGCCACCGCCATCGACTGCACTGATATAGGCAGATGCTAGTGTCTGCTTCTCCAGCAGCGACCTCTGTAATTCCGCAGCTGTTTCATGATACTCCTCAATACCCCATTGGTCACCGGCCTTCAGCAGACAGCGGATGATCCGCAGGTCGTCTATCAGCGCGTTGCACGCAACATCGCGTGAATCCATCCATTTGATGAATTGATGTGATTGACAGCTTACGAGCAGATTATTTCTGAGGAAATCAAATTCCCTCCGGAAAATCTGTTTATGGTTACGGAGCAGGCAATACTCCATGTAAAGGCCTATCGATTCGGATAACGTCCTTGTGTCGGATTTGTCTTTGCTGATAAAAGTGCGGATGGCGCCGTCGCCGGAAGCCATCACCGATTCAACGAACCTGAACAACGCCTCTTCAGCCTCCCGCATCGAATTATCTGGTGCAGATGAAGACGCAGGCTCTGACACCGGCGCAGACGAAGACGCAGACGCAGGCTCTGACACCGGCGCCGTCTGTGAATCGCTCTGAACAGGCTTATTTCTATTTATTGCCGCGCGGTTATGTAAAAAAATGCACAAGTATATTATTGCGACCAAAAGCGCCATTATCCATGGTAACAGGTATGAAAGCCGCAGCTTGATTACCCGCATACGGATATATATTTACTATTCCGCCGATTTATGAATAATGATATTTATAATCAGATACTGATCAGTGTGGTCAAAAAATCAAGTAATGGGC
>CAZCKQ010000190.1:0-3920 GCA_964499315.1 uncultured Eubacteriales bacterium
GGCCCGGAATCCCCGAAAGCGAGGTACCCATAACGCACATTACGAACGGCGTCCATACGCTCACATGGCTTTCCAAACCCTTCAGGGGAATATACGACCGATACCTTCCGGACGGATGGAAATCGAGCATCTCCGCCAGGGATACATGGAATGCGGCAGCGCAAATCCCCGCAGGTATTTTGTGGGAAGCGCATTGCACTCTTAAGAAAGTAATGATAGGATTTATCCGGAAAAAGGTGCGGGAACAGCGGATCAACAACGGAGAGACCGCCGACAGTATCAGGGAGGCGGATTCGCTGCTCGATCCGGACGTGCTTACAATAGGATTTGCGAGGCGTTTTGCAACTTACAAGAGGGCCAACCTGATATTCAGGGACATCAGCAGGATCACACGTCTGCTCGGCGACAGCAAAAGGCCTGTCCAGATAATATTCGCAGGAAAAGCGCACCCCGCCGACAAGCCTGCGCAGGAAGTGATCCGGCAGATAGTCGGCTTATCGGGGCAGGAAGGCTTTAAAGGCAAAATAGTAGTCCTGGAGAACTATAATATGGCTGTCGCGAGAATCCTGTCACAGGGCGTTGATATCTGGCTGAATAATCCGAGACGCCCGCTCGAGGCAAGCGGCACAAGCGGGCAGAAAGCCTGTATAAACGGAGTCATAAACTTCAGCGTGCTTGACGGTTGGTGGTGTGAAGGTTATAATAATTCGAACGGCTGGTCCATCGGCGGCAAGGCTTCTTATGAGAATGAAATGCTGCAGGATAACTCCGACAGCAATTCTATGTACGAGATACTTGAAGACAGTATAATACCTTCGTTTTATGACAGGGACCAGAACGGCGTCCCTCTGAAATGGATAGATATTATGAAGGAATCGATAAGCTCGCTTGTATATTACTTTAATACCGACAGGGCTATGGCCGAGTATTTCGAAAAGATATATCTCCCGCTCGAGGAAAATATGCGGAGGTTATCTGCCGATAATTACCGCATGGCATCCCAAATGGTCGAATGGAAATCCTTTATAGCGCAAAACTGGTCTCAGATAAAGATAATGGAAACTCCGTCTTTTGGCGGAAAGCAGGAATACGTCATATCAAGCGGAGACCCTTTGACGCTGAGCATGACGGCTGATTTATGCAAGATACCCCCCGAATCGGTTAAGGCTGAATTGGTATATGGACACATAGGAAAATCAGGCAATAATTCCGCCTTTAAAATCAGGGATATGTCACGCGAAGAAACATCCGAAGGCAATATCTGCCGGTATTCTGCCGAATTATGCCTCGAAGATGGGGGAGAATTCGGCTATACGTTCAGGATACTTCCGTATCATCCGCTGCTGATAGATAAGTTCGACGCTAAACAGGTAAGGTGGGCAAGCCAATGAAACAGAGCAACCGGATCCTCCATGCTGTCGGGAAGGCATTAATTTTATCAATATTCCTGACGTTCATATCGTCACCATGTCAGGCATTTGTAGATCAACAGCCCGGCATAGTGGATGAAGTGAACCAACCGCCCGCCATAAGTGCGGAAGCGGCAATATTGGTAGATACGACGCATGGACAGGTGCTTTTCGGTAAAAACACCACCGATCATATAGTTACTTCTTTTGCAAATAAGCTAATGACAGCCCACCTCGCAATAGAGAGGATGAAACCGGATGCCCCGGTTGTCATAAGCAAAGAATCGCTGGTAGATAAAAAACCGGCCGTATTGCTCGAAGCCGGAGATAAAAGACCGCTTGAAGACCTTGTTGCAGCCATTTTCCTCACCGGCTCAAATGATGCGGCCAACGCTGCCGCAGAATTCACAGAAGCGGATAAACAAAAATTCGTGGAAATGATGAATAATGAAGCCCACGAATTAAAGATGGCCGACAGCCTGTTTTCAAGCCCGTCAGCGTTTTCAGAGCACGACGGGTATACCACGGCATCCGACATAGCTGTATTGATGCGGCATGCGCTTGGTAATCCAGCCTTCAACAGGATATTCTCCCTCGAGGCTATATCCTGGCAACTAAAACAAGGCTACAAGATACATACGAATGCAAATACAATGTTCTGGAGTTATGACGGAGTGGACGGAGGGACTGCGGATCTGTCTGCCATGAACAAAGCGAGCGCCGTTACCTGTGTGACAAGGGCAGACCGGAGACTCATATGCATCGTTTTAAATTCGGATACCGCCAGCGTATTCAAGGACTCGACCCTGATGCTTGATTATGGATTTACCTATTACCGCAAGTCTAAGCTCCTGTCTAAAGATGAAATCGTCCGAAAGATACAGGTGTCAGATATTGAAGTGGGGCTCATCAGCAACAGCGATATTTATTATACCCACCCGACGGGCGACAGCTTCATGTCCGGCGTGCAATACGATATTTCAAAGGATATCGCACTCCCCATTGTAAGGACTAAGATAATAGGAACCGCCAGATACACCCTTGGGGACAATACGGTGATAACGGTAAATCTATATCCGGACAAGGAAATACTCCCGCCTGATAATATCTTCATATCATTGAAAAAGAAGCTTGCCGAAAATAAGGACATCCTTTTATTAATATATTTTCTGGCAGTCATCGAAGCAGTACTGATCATTGCGGGCGGCGTCAGACTGATTCACAAACTTCGCCGTAAAGCAAAATCCGTAAAGTCATGATTTGCCGCACCTCGAACCCATTCTGGCCAAGATTGTATTTGATTCCATTATATCGACTATTTCACAATTGTTGGAACAATTGCTGCATTCGCGGGTGCTGACTTCATATTTCTTATCGGCGGAATCAAACCCTTTGAATTTTGTAGGCTCGCCGTCCCGGCTTGTTTTCTCCCGCGCCAGCAATGCTGCGCCGTAAGCCCCCATCACATCATAATGACGCGGAACGGTGACCTTCCTATTCATGAGTTTCTCAAATGCCGCCACCATTCCTTGATTCGCCGCCACGCCCCCCTGGAAGACCACCGGTTCGTGGATATCTCTGTTCCTTGCGAGGTTGCTGAGATAATTCCTGACGAGCGCTTCGCATAATCCGGCTAAAATGTCCTCCATCCTGTGGCCCGCCTGCTGTTTATGGATCATGTCCGATTCGGCGAATACCGCGCAGCGGCCTGCGATCCTGACCGGGAGCCTTGACCGCAGAGCATGGCCGCCGAATTCCTTTATCGGTATCCCAAGCCTCGCAGCCTGCCTGTCCAGAAAAGAGCCCGTGCCTGCCGCACAGACCGTATTCATCGCAAAATCAATGACAGCGCCGTCTTCTACGAATATGATCTTTGAATCCTGCCCGCCAATTTCAAGGATTGTCCTGACATCCGGAATAGCCCTCACAGCCGCCGCGGCCTGCGCGGTTATCTCATTCTTCACGATATCGCAGCCTGTGATTATTTCCACGATACGCCGGCCGCTCCCGGTCGCTCCACACGCGCCGATCTGCAGACCTTGGCATTGCTGCTCCATGAAATCCCTGATTTCCGCAAGTCCTTCGCATAATACCTCTATAGGCCGGCCGCTCGTATGAATATATATCTTTTTAATTATTTCCCCACTCGGATTGAGCAGGACCAGATTTGTACTTACCGATCCGATATCAATACCGAGAGAACACCCCTGCACGCTTCTTTTTCCTCCTCATCCGCATCAGATCGACAAACGCTTCCAGCCTTGTCATGCACCCGGCTTCGCCGGTCATCTCATCGACCACCAGCGACAGCGCAGGTATGCCATAATCCTCCTGTACCCTGCGAAGTATGCTTTTGGCCGCTATCTCCGGCATACAGTTCATAGGGAATATGTGCAATATGCCATCGTAGCCTTTTTGGGCATATAAGATGCTATTGCCTATGGTCTCTAAAGCATTCCCGCCTATCGTCACGCCGAGATAAGGGCGCGCTGCCTCGACGCGGCTATTGGT
>CAZCKQ010000191.1:0-3912 GCA_964499315.1 uncultured Eubacteriales bacterium
TTCCTTGAACAAACACCATTCCGCTGAACCGAACCCGATATCCGACTCCTTCAGGTCAACCGGCTCAAGCCTTACGGAAAAATCCTCCAGTTTCCCATCCGATATCGTCTGGCCGCTATAATCGAGAGCCAGTGTTTCAGCAAGGGAAAGGACCCGATTCTCAGGGAATACCAGCGGCGCCGTCGCACCGGCCATCGGGATATTTGACACGATGGCAATATCCACATCCGGGTCATCACACCATTCAAAATATGTGTTAATAAGCTCAGAATTTAATTTCAGAGGTGAAATCAGCCATTCCAGACCTAATGTATATTTCCTTCCGGCAGCCTTGTACATATCCGATATGATTCTTATCTCCTCTCTATCGGTAGCCGTAAGTTTGCCGCCAAGCGTCCTTGTATGCAATAATCCGATTTTTATCGAGATCAATGTATGGAGACCCGGATCAGTGCCTCCTGGCGTTACCGGTATAGGGTCTCCCACCGATCCAAGCATTTCCGCCAACTTTGCCATTTGTACGGACTCTTCTGCAGTCGCCGGTCTTGGCCTGTTGAAGACGGGGTCGCACAATTCCCATGAATGCCATTGTCCACCCATCTTGAATTCATCATCACTGTATCTGCCCGCTAATTCAAGCTTCCTTTTCTTGAAAAATTCATCAATAACATCAGGGTACAGGTATATCCTGCCATTATCATACCTGATTCTGCCTTTTTGACTTAAAATATCGATCATCTTTTTGTGATCGCACTTTACTCCTACTTCGTTTAATACCTTCAATGAGGAATGATAGATTCGTTGTACATCTCTTTTATCCAGGATATTTTTAATACCCATGCGCATCCTCCTCAAAGCTTGTATAATTGTTTCGGATTATTATACAGGATATTATCTATTATAATGAGGGCATCATTTAAACTCATATAGCCTTCATTCACCTTTGACGACAGCACGCCTGCCAGGACGTCGCGTACCGCAAGCAACGCCCCGTAGCTCTCTTCGGATGTCCATGTGTCGCATCCCCAGCATAGTTTATCAGAAGTGCCCACTTCAATCATTTCATTCAGCATCCTATGGGCGGCAGAAGTTGAAATAATGGGAAGCCAGCACAGATCGGGATAGACATTCGGGTAGCAATGCAACAGCCCGTTGATGTCGTCCAGCCATGGATAACCGCAATGAAAAAGCACGAATTTGGTATCGGGATTTTTTGAAATCGCTTCCTTCAGCCACATGGCATTGGAGCGTTCAAGTTTCCCAAGACCGGTATGGCACTGAAAGGGCAAATCGGCCTCTGCCGCGATTTTTGCAGCCTGAAAGAATATGTAATCCTGAAAAGCCTTGATGTCGGCTTCTGTGACTTCATAACCACCGCGTCCAAATGCCTTTTGCGCCCGGTCACGCGTCGTCTCTTCGAAATCAAGGCCGCGGTCGTAGGCTGTCGCGCACTTTAACGCCACACATCCCTGCTGTTTCTTTTCAAGTATTGCATCCCTCATAAAAGCGACGTACTCGTCGATATCATCGATCCTTTTATCAAATATTACCAAGGCATTAGAACCGGAATGATCTTTAGCCGACAAGCTATATCCGAAGAAGAACATGTTGACCCTGAAAGAGGGGGTGAACAATTCAGGGTAACCGTTATTACTACCGGGGTCCCAATAGGCGTCAAGGACCACCTTCTCGTACCTGCAAAGCGATTTCTGCATCGCGATGCGCCGTTCTTTATCCCGATGAGCTTCTGATATCCTTCCGGAGACCTCGTCCCAATTATCCGCAGTTAAGGGTTCATTCATTTTGTAAATATGCCGCAGGCTCTTTTGAAGCCAAACAAAATACGAATTATACCTGACCTTCTCAAGATAGCGCTCTCTGCTTAAACAAGTCTCATCAAACGGGCACACGCACCATGCGACATAGCTGTTCCTCAACAGAAGTTCCAGGTTGAGCCGCCCGTCCCCTATAGTATTCATATGATGCGAATGCGTATTGATTATCGGATGTTGATCGATATGCTCATAGAGCCTTTCCAACGTATTTATGTTCGATATGCCCATATAATTCCTCCTTGGCAATATAATATCATAAATGCTTTACTTTGGGATTCGTTATGCTACAATATGCATATGATTATCGTCATGAGCCAAAACGCGACAAGAGAGCAGACCGACCAGGTCGAAAAACGCCTTTCAGAACTGGGTTTTAAGACTCATCCCATTTTTGGCGAGATAAAAACCGTAATCGGAGCCATCGGTGACAAAAGACAGCTGAACCCTCAGCAGATCCTCTCAATGGCGGGCGTAGAGAGCATCGTCCCCATAATGAAGCCTTATAAACTGGTCGGCCGCGAATTAAAACAGATACCGACAATAATCAGAATAGGTGAGATCGAGATCGGCGGGCCGCGAGTTGTAGTAATGGCCGGACCGTGCGCTATTGAGAACGAGCAGTCTTTTATCGAGACAGCATTTAAGGTGAAAGAGGCCGGCGCCGCATTTCTGCGCGGGGGCGCCTTCAAACCGAGGACATCCCCATATTCGTTCCAAGGACTTGAGACCGAGGGTTTGAAGATCATGGCCGCCGCCCGGGAAGCTACAGGGCTGAAGCTCATAACCGAGGTCATCGATACGCGGGACGTTGAACTTGTAGTCAATTATACCGATATAATCCAGATAGGCGCAAGAAATATGCAGAATTTCAGGCTGCTGCAGGAAGTGGGGTCGGCAAAAAAACCTGTTCTTTTAAAAAGAGGACTCTCGGCAACAATAGAAGAATGGCTTATGGCTGCCGAGTATATAGCCGCGTCGGGCAATAACCGGATAATGCTCTGCGAACGTGGGATAAGGACATTTGAAACCGCCACGCGCAACACACTCGATCTAAGCTCTGTCCCCGTAGTCAAAGAACAATCGCATTTGCCCATAATAGTCGATCCGAGCCATGCCACAGGATCGTGGAAATATGTGACCGCCCTTTCAAAAGCGGCAATAGCCGCAGGAGCTGACGGTCTTATGATCGAAGTACATCAGGAACCGTCTTGCGCGCTCAGCGACGGCCCTCAATCCCTCAAACCTGCAAAATTCGCCGCATTGATGAAAGAACTTGAACCCGTTGCCAAGGCCGTCGGAAGAACTATATATTAATTTGCCTATATAATCCCTCGACTTTTTGCCTCAGATCTTTTTGGTCTCCGTTATTCTCAATGACTTTATCGGCAATCCTGACGTATTCTTCATCGCTCATCTGGGATCTGATTCTTTCAAGAACGTGCTCAGGATTCAACCCGCTTCGCCTGGCTACCCTTGCAATACGTAACGGGATATCGGAAACAACGGCCCAAATCTCGTCAACAATATCAATGAAGCCTTCCTTAGCAGGAATTGATGACTCTACCGCCACTATCGCGCCGTCTTTACCCTCTGCCGCAATCTCTTCCTCATACAGCCGGAGCCTGGACCTGATTTCATTGAAGATATATTTGTGCGTTATACTGTTCAACTTTTCAAGCATTTTTTTATCCTTGAACACGATTCGCGCAAGTTCTGCCCGGTCCAGACCGCCTTCATGATCGAGAATGCGTGCCCCGAAAAAGTCCACGAGTTCCTTTAATATTATGCTGCCTCTTACCGTTATCTCCTTAGAAACCGTATCTGCGTCAATAGTCCTTGCTCCCAGCCCGGACATTATTTTCAGGACGGCGCTTTTGCCGCTGCCGATGCCTCCCGTGATTCCGATTACGCGGATTGCTTTACTATTTGGCGTCATACCAGTTCCTGCCCATTCCGACATCAACAGACAAAGGGACATTAAGTACCATTGCCTTTTCCATTGATGTCTTCAATATTTCCCTGACCCGATCGGCTTCCGAGACATGGGCCTCCACGATGAGTTCGTCGTGAACCTGCA
>CAZCKQ010000192.1:0-2603 GCA_964499315.1 uncultured Eubacteriales bacterium
TGCAAGGGCACCCGCTTGTAGCCTGGGTTAATTATCCGAGCCTGAAAGGCAATAAGTATTATGAGCTTGCGCAAAAGTACTTTCCAAAGGGTACAGGGTCGATTTTCACTTTCGTAATAAAGGGCGGGATTGATGCAGGCAGGAAGTTCATCGACAGCCTCGGGATCTTCTCGCTGCTTGCAAATGTCGCCGATGCAAAATCGCTTGTGATACACCCCGCAAGCACTACTCACGCGCAGCTTTCGGAGGAAGATCAGAAGGCTGCGGGAGTGACGCCCGATATGATAAGATTGTCCATAGGTATAGAAGATGCCGACGACCTGATATATGATTTGGACCAGGCCTTGAAGAAGGCTGCGAAGTAGAAAAGGTGATTGGATGCAAAAATCGGTCAGAATGCAAAAAGCGGAATATCTGCGTGACTATCTGCGTTCGCTCGGAAGCGTGGCCGTGGCTTTTTCCGGAGGAGTGGATTCGGCTTTTCTTCTGAAGTCGGCTTACGATGTCCTCGGAAAGAACGTATTGGCCGTTACGGCATGCTCCGCGTCTTTCCCGGAAAGGGAACTGCGGGAAGCAGAAGAATTTGTACAAAGGCACGGAATCCGGCATATAACGGTAGCTTCGGAAGAACTCGAGGTAAAAGGTTTTTCCGATAACCCGCCTGACCGGTGCTACATATGCAAGCTCGAGATCTTCACCAGGATAATGCAGGCCGCGCGCAACAATAATATCGAGTTTGTTGCCGAGGGGTCCAACTGCGACGATCTTGGGGATTATCGCCCGGGGCTCAGAGCGATAGCTGAACTCGGCGTAGTAAGCCCTTTGAGGGAGGCGGGGCTGACGAAGGACGAAATCAGGTCTTTGTCCAGAGATATGGGGCTGGCTACCTGGGATAAGCCCTCGTTCGCCTGTCTGGCGTCGAGATTCCCTTATGGTCACAAGATAACAAAAGAGAAGCTCGTAATGGTGGATAAGGCCGAGCAGTATCTGCTTAATCTCGGACTGAGCCAGGTCAGGGTGAGGCATCACGGCAATGTAGCGAGGATAGAGGTTATTCCCGGGGAATTTGATGTTGTTCTGCGGGATGGTATAATGCAGGGGATATATGAATATTTTAAAGCTCTTGGTTTTACATACACTGCGCTCGATCTGAGGGGATACCGTACCGGCAGCATGAACGAATGAACGAATAGCATAAACGAATAAACGAATGGGAATGGAGGGATTCCATATGTCCGGTATTGCAAAAAATCTTACAGACCTGATCGGCAATACGCCGATGATGGAGCTACGCAATTTTAACAGATCATATGATCTCAATGCGAAGATCGTCGCCAAACTTGAGTACTTCAATCCTGCCGGGAGCGTCAAGGACAGGATCGGGTACGCCATGATAAAAGATGCCGAAGATAAGGGGCTGATAAAGAATAGCACGATCATAGTCGAGCCGACCAGCGGCAATACCGGCATCGGGCTTGCGTTCACGGCCGCGGCCAAAGGATACAGGCTCATACTTACGATGCCGGAGACCATGAGCATCGAGAGGCGCAATCTGCTCAAGGCGCTTGGCGCCGAACTGGTGCTGACGCCGGGAGCGGAAGGTATGAAGGGCGCGATAAAAAAGGCTGAAGAAATAATTGCGCAAACCCCCGGCTCTTTTATGCCGCAGCAGTTCAAAAACCCGGCCAATCCCGAAATTCACAGAAAGACCACTGCGGTTGAGATATGGAAGGATACCGAAGGCCAGGTTGATATTTTCGTGGCTGGAGTGGGCACGGGAGGCACAATCACCGGAGTGGGCGAAGTCCTCAAGCAAAAAAAGCCGGACGTTAAAGTGGTTGCCGTAGAGCCGTTTGATTCGCCCGTTTTATCGGGCGGAAGCCCCGGTCCGCACAAGATCCAGGGTATAGGCGCAGGATTTATCCCGGATGTGCTTAATAAATCGATAATTGATGAGATCATAAAGGTCAGAAACGAAGAGGCGTTTGATGCGGCGCGCAAGCTTTCGGTGACAGAAGGGCTGCTCGTGGGCATATCCTCGGGCGCGGCCGCTTTTGCCGCGGTGCAGATGGCAAAGAGGCCTGAAAACAAGGGCAAAATGATCGTCGTCATTCTGCCCGATACCGGTGAAAGATATCTTACCACACCGTTGTTCGCAAGCAACTGCGAATAATAAAAATAAATATAATAATAAATATTTCGAAAAGATCTATACTTCGGGGAATATCTCCTTTAACGGGATTTGTAATCCTTTGAACGCTTTGGATTCCACAACCGATTCTCCGAGGTACGCGCTGTGATCCTCAATGTCTCCTGATTCAAAGACATGCACATGTACTTCTTTTTTCTTCGGATCTACTATCCAATACTCGTGTATTCCGGTATGAAAATACAGGTTCATCTTCCTCAGCAGACACTTTCATCTTTATCACTTCCTTTCATAATATGCTGATATTATACTAAATTTTGGAAGTAATGTCGATGTATTTCGGCCATAACTACGCCATATTTTTGTGCTAAAGGTGTTAAAACCTTTTTTCGATATACATTTTGAAAAGGTTGCTTGCGCGAAGTTTTTTATGTATACCGGGGGATGACCAACA
>CAZCKQ010000192.1:2703-3892 GCA_964499315.1 uncultured Eubacteriales bacterium
TTTTGAAAAGGTTGCTTGCGCGAAGTTTTTTATGTATACCGGGGGATGACCAACATGAGCACTATCGGCGGAATGTCCGCTACATTGAGGATGACCGGCCTGGCGTCCGGTCTCGATACCGATATCATGGTGAGAGACCTGATGAAGGCCGAGAGGATGCGCTATGACAAGCTGCACCAGCAGAAGACGCTTGCTTTGTGGCGGCAGGATGCGTACAGGGAGGTCAACAACCTGTTCCGTACGTTCAAAGATACTTACATGAGCATCCTGAAGCCCGAAAGCAATATGCTGTCGTCATCAACTTACCTGATTTATAAGGCAACCGTCATCGATACCGGCGCAGGTACCGGTTCCGGCGTCAAGATAACCGCTTCGTCAAGTGCTATCGAAGGAAGTTATACAATAGACAGCGTGACACAGCTTGCCTGCGGCGCGCATATCGACGGCAGCACGGGCATAAGCGGAGGCGCAGGCCTTGATACATCCACTGCCCTGAAGGATCTGCCGCTGTCCGTACCGTTGAGTTTTGTCGACAATAAGATATCATTCAGCATAAATGGAGTAGTCTTTGAATTCAACGACACCGATACATTAGGCACCGTATTCAGCAGGATTAATTCCAGCGCCGCCGGCGCGACGATGTCGTATAGCAGCCTGACCGATTGCTTCACAATCAGCAGTAAGGAATCGGGCAGCGCTTCCAGCCTTGTTGTGGAGAATCTCACGGGTAATGCCGTCGGCGCGGGATCGGCATTCGGCGTCGCTGCAGCTGCCGTTTCAAATGGCCGGGACGCCATACTAAGCATCAACGGTACAAATGTTGTACGCAATTCAAATAAATTTGTCATAGACGGAATATCATATTATCTGCTGAGTACCAGCGCCGCTCCTGTCAAATTCACCATTGAGCAGGATATCGACGCGGCGGTTGATAAAGTGAAAGCTTTCGTAAAGGCGTACAATGACCTTGTTGACAGTCTCGAAGCCAAGCTTGCCGAACGGGTGAACAGGGATTACCCGCCGCTGACCGAAGACCAGAAGCTTGAATTGACTGACAGCCAGATCGAACAATGGGAAAAAATGGCTAAAAGCGGTCTTCTCAATAACGAACGGGATATAAGGATAACCCGTGGGAGGCTCCGCAGCGCCATTTATGAGATCGTCCCCGAGGTTGGGGATAATGCGCTGA
>CAZCKQ010000193.1:0-3875 GCA_964499315.1 uncultured Eubacteriales bacterium
CGAGGATGACGCCTTCACAGCCGCTTTGCTTCATGAGCTCGACGGTCTCCTCGTCCGCATACTGGCACCTGAAGTAGGACGACCACCTGAACCCGTATTTGTTCCTTATCATCATGCGCAAGATATTCTTGAACCTTTCGGGGGGGATATTGAAGGTGTCGTCTACAAACCCCACCACTCTTACTTTTCCGGTATCGTATAAGGCGTTCAATTCCTTCTCTACAGATTCCTCGCTGGTAAACTGGTATTTTCCCGCGCGTTTGGGGTATTCGCAAAAAGAGCAGGAAAACGGACAAGACATGGATGTCCGCATTGAAGCTATTTTGTTCACCCTGTCCGAGAACAGGCTCCAGTCGACGGGATTCTCTTCGAGTATGTTTTTTTCAGGATCTGAAGGGTTGATGCTGTACTTGCCGTTGTTCTTGTATGCGATGTTTTTTATAGCGTCAAATGACCCGCCATTCTTCAATGATTCGATTATGCGGACCAGCGCTGCTTCCCCCTGTGAATCATACACGTAGAAATCGGCGTTTATCATGTAGAAGAGGCTGTTGAGCGTGTTCGTGTCGCCCAGGGCTGCGCAGTTGGCTATGTACGGGCCGCCGATCAAGATCTTTGCCGAAGTGTTGTATTTCTTTACGAACGAGATTATTTCAACGATCGGGAAAAAGGATGTGTAGTAAGTCGTAGGGATTGCGATTGCCAAAACGTTATTGTTGCGCAATTTTTCAGCGAGCATCTCCTTCTCATCCTGGAAAGAGCATACATAGTCGAAGGCGTACCCCCTCCTGTGGAGATACGAGCCCAGATAAGTGATCGTCGCGCTGAACGTGTTCGCAAGCCTCATGGGACCGAGCGAATCATTTTGGAAGTCATAAAACATGTTGAAGATATCGGACGGCGTATACAGCCTGCCTTTATACTGCAGGAAATTGTAGTTGAGATCCTTGTATTCGACAGATTTCGCGCCTGTCATCCTGAGCCTTTTTTCATAATCTTCGAACTTGGACTCGTTATGGCCTACAAACAGACAATCGATGGTACGTTCCATTTTTTGCCCCCCTATGCGATTTTCTATTATTCCAGCTCCCCATATTCATCAGTAAACATGATATTAATACATAATATACCACTTTTATTATAAAAACTCTATCCCTGTAGCAACCGGTCATATGACTAACATGAGTTTTGATGGATAGAATGTGGCATGCAGCAAGGAAAAGACTTGACGAGTATTTCTATCGTGTGATGGATTCCTACTTTAGTTCGACTATGGTCACCCCGGCGTCGCCTTCACCGTGCCTGCCGGGTCTGAACGCCTTCACGTGCGGATTATCTTTAAGATATTCATGGATTGCGGACTTCAAAGCGCCGGTACCGATACCGTGGATCAGCGTGACCTGTGCCAATCCCGAAAGACTAGCGTCGTCAAGGTATTTGTCCACCTTCTCGACGGCTTCAAATGCGGTGGATCCGCGGATATCGATCTGAGGAGCTATCGATCGGGATTTCAGGATGGCAGCCGGGGCTGGCGTAATGGCTGCGGTTCGGTTGGTTTTTCCGGTCTTACGTTTGTTTCCGGGCATACCGTCGGCTTTATTTATAGCTCTCAGGTTTGATAACGGTACGTTGATACGCATCGCGCCGGCGCTTACAAGCACGTCGCCTTCTTCTTTTTCGGGTATCTCAAGTATAATACCGTTTAAGCCAAGAGTGATTATTCGCACATGATCCCCTGTTTTAAGGTCTTTCGGAGGCTCTGAACCGATGTCGTCCGGGATATTGTTTGCAATCGCAAGCGATTCGTCGAGCTGTGCGATCCCTTTGCCAAGTTGCTTGCCGATATCGTCGGCAGTTCCGAGGGCGGCTGAATACTCATCATATGTGACCGATGCGCTTTTATCTGTTATCTCTTTTTTGAGTTTCTTAAGCTCCGCAATTGTCCCCGACGCTTCCGAACGGGCTTCCGATAATATACGCCTTGCTTCCTCCCGCGCGCTCCTAAGGATTTTATCTTCCGAGATGCGCAGTCTGTCCCTCTGATCTTCCAATTCGGCCCTCAGCTTTTCAATCGCTATCCTGTTCTTTTCTGTTTCGAGCCTGTCCTTCTCGATCTTCCCGCGGTCGGCTTCCATAGCCTGTAAGATGTCCTCAAACTCTAAATCTTCCTTTTTCATGAATTCACGGGCCTTGTCGATGATGGTCTCATCGAGTCCGAGACGCCTCGAAATCAGGAACGCGTTGCTCTTGCCGGGAACTCCGATGAGCAGTCTGAAGGTCGGCCTGAGCGTTTCGGCGTCAAATTCGCAGCTGGCATTCTCCACCCCGTCGGTCCGGATGGCGTACAATTTGATTTCAGTGTAGTGTGTGGTCGCCACCGTATATGTCCCGCGCGATTTCATTTCTTCAAGGATGGATATACCAAGCGCGCTGCCCT
Source organism: uncultured Eubacteriales bacterium (assembly GCA_964499315.1). Lineage (GTDB taxonomy): Bacteria > Bacillota > Clostridia > Acetivibrionales > CAYWGM01 > CAYWGM01. The sequence goes on from CAZCKQ010000193.1 coordinate 2,438, forward strand.
CCGCCGGATCGGTGCCCGCCCCGAGTTCGTCGAACAGTACCAGCGATTTATCGTCGGCGCTCCTGAGTATCTTTATGATGTTCGTCATATGTGACGAGAAGGTGCTGAGGCTCTGCTCAATGCTCTGCTCATCACCGATATCGGCGTATATCTCTTCAAAAACCCTTACCTCGGAGCCGTCGGCCGCCGGAATATGGAGGCCCGCCTGAGCCATGAGCGTCAGCAGTCCGACTGTCTTCAACGATACCGTCTTTCCCCCGGTATTCGGTCCTGTAATCACAACAGTGCTATAGTCTTTGCCTATCACAAAATCTATAGGGACGGCCGTCCTCCTGTCCAGAAGCGGATGCCTGCCTTTTTTTAAGTTAATACATCCATCTATATTCAACGAAGGGCATGTACAATTGTAATCGAGGCAGAACTTCGCCCTCGCAAACATGGAGTCAAGCACGCCTAATATTTCAAAGTCTTCCCTGAGCTGCGGAAGCATCTGCCTCGCTTCATCGGACAGCTCTTTCAGGATCCTTTCCACTTCTTCCTTTTCACGCGATAACTGGCGCCTTATTTCGTTATTCGCTTCGACGACGGCCATAGGCTCGATGTATGCCGTGGCGCCGCTCGACGAGAAATCATGTACCAGGCCGGGGACGTCATTTTTACACTCAAGTTTGACCGGTATTACAAAACGGCCATTGCGTATGGTTACCACAGATTCCTGTATCGATTTCCTGACCGAATCGGATTTGATGATATCGTTCAGTCTTGATTTAATTGAGGCCTGAAGTTTCTTTATCTTTCTCCTGATAGAATTGAGTAAAGGGCTGGCGTTATCGGATACTTCCTCTTCATTGGCTATAGACCTGGAGATTTTGTCTTCCAGATTTTTATTTATAATGAGCCGGTCTATGTTTTGAATGATGTGATTATCAGACCGCAGCCTGTTCCCTTTTGAATGATTCTGTAACGACGCCGACGCCCTGAATATGCCTGCAATGCCCAGTAATTCTCCGGGATTGAGGGACGCCCCCAACTCAAGCCTCCTGAAGACCGGCCTGACGTCATTGAAGCCCCCCAGGGGAGGGCCTCCGTTTTTCAGGATATATTCGACCGCATCGGAGGTCTTGCGCAGAAGGTCTTCTACATCGGCGTAACTGCCCGAAGGCCGCATCGCGCGGTTTCAGCGGAGCAGTCTGACCGATCGTTCCCGCCTTCAGTGCTTCAGAGAGCATGGGCAGAGAGGCCGAGGACATGAAGTCCACGAACGCCTTCTTGCGCGGAGACCAGTCACTCTCGGCGCTCGCAGCAGCAGGCCCCGCCTGCTTCGACGCAGGCTGAGCACCAGTAGTTGCTGAAGACTGACCCTTGTCCCCCGCGCCCTGCGGGTTGAAGTCCTTGTCGGAGTAGTTCAACTTGGTGAAGTTCTGCGACAGTTCGGCAT
>CAZCKQ010000194.1:0-3820 GCA_964499315.1 uncultured Eubacteriales bacterium
TTCCAAATTGGTGTGTCCTGTCTTATTCACCCATAATAGATTGTCATAATTCATGTCAATGGTTGGTCTCACTTCAATTTAAATCCGGCATTATGCGACAAATTTCGACAATAGGTATAAATTCACGATTGAAACATATCAAAGCCTGTTATTCGATGATAAAAGGTACTTAGGTTTCCGTAGCTTTAGTGCTTTCGCTCCGATGCGTAAATGCCCCTAACGATCTCTTCGATGTCAGGTTCCTTTACCGTAATGTCAAGGACGTCGAAGTTGCCGGTTATGTATGCAAAGGCCTGCTGAAGCGAACATATCCTTTTGTCAAACAGGATATCTTTTTTATTCCCCTCGGATGCGGTGACCTTCAGCGGTCCGTAATCGATCTCAATATTGCTGTCTGCGTTATCGTCCGCGAAAGTGACCTTCAGGAGGGTCTCGCCCCCGTATAATTCCTTGAATGCGTCTATGCCCCCGTCAAATTTAAGCTTGCCTTTGGAGATCATTATCACCCTCGAACATACACGGTCAAGGTCCTTCATATCATGCGAAGTCAGGATGACCGTCGTCCCTTTGCTACGGTTCGATTCGACGATGAAATCCCTGATATTACTTTTGGCAAGGACGTCAAGACCGATCGTCGGCTCGTCTAAGAATAATATCTTGGGGTCATGCAGGAGCGCTAAAGCAATCTCTACTTTCATCCTCTGGCCCAGGCTCAACTGGCGGACCGGCGTCTTGAAGAAATCCCCCATACCGAGCATCTCAGTGAATAATTGCACGTTCTTTTTGAAAACAGACTTGTCTATCCGGTATATTTCCTTGTAAAGATTAAAACTGTCCTGCATCGGAAGATCCCATAACAGACGTGATCGCTGGCCGAATATGACGCCTATGTTCATAGCGTTCCGGATCCTGTTTTCGTATGGCTTGATCCCGTTTACCCAGGCATTGCCGCGCGAAGGATACAATATGCCCGACATGATTTTTATTGTGGTGGATTTGCCTGCCCCGTTTTCGCCGATAAAGCCGACAAGCTCGCCCTCCCCGATATCAAATGAAATACCGTCGACGGCTTTGACGATCTTCGATTCCCGCTTAAAAAAGGATTTCAAAGTGTTCGTAAAGCCTGTCGGCTGCTCGTATACTTTAAATTCCTTTTTCAGATCCTCTATCCTGACCACATCCATACATTAACCCTCCACTCCCTCAACTCTCAACTCTCAATTCTTACCTCTCAACTCTGCTACGGTCTCCCGTTATGGCTTTATGACCCCGTGCTCTTGTAGTGCTTCACTCCATAGTTGAAAAACCGGACTGCAGCGGCAAACAGGATAATAGCGAAGCCCGGGGCGAAAAACCGCATAATCGGACCGAACATCAAAAAATCGTTTTTATCTATAATACTCTGTACGGGATAAAAATTGATCATACCATATGGAATAATGAAAGTAAGGATCACTTGTAAAATCTGCGGAAAGATCGACAGCGGATAGTATGACATCGCCCTCAGGGAAAAGACAATCCTGACAAGCGATTCAGCTTTAGTTGTAAAAAAGGCCGGGACACTCGTAAACAAAAAGAAGGAGGCGTACACCAGCCCGCCGGTAAGTACGATTACAATAAAGAATATTATCCTGAATACCGTCATTTGGATTCCCAGATTGATAAAGCAGACCACGATCATCGTGACCGCCAGGCTGAAATGGGCGATATACGCGGCATTGAATCTTCCGAATGTATAATATGCCAACGGATTCACCGGCTTCACCAGAACGTCGTCAAAACTTCCTTTATGGATCTCCTTCGGCATACTTTCACCAATATGGAAGAATAATGTCCCTGCCAGAGAATATGAAGTAAGGCTCATTGCATACAGCAGCATGACTTCGTATTTATTCCACCCATTTATGGTACCGAAGGCGTTCACCATGATCCACATAAGCGCAAAGCTGACTGCATACGATACTATCTGCGATATCGCATTGATAACAAACGAGCCTTTATATATCAATTGGCTTTTATACTGGTATTTGATAAAAACCATAGCCAGCCGCAGATATTTTACCAATCCCCACTCTCCTTCCCAAATTGTCATCCTCCCTGAGAGAATACTATTTTCTTTCCTTTATTCCAGACGACATTCCCCAGCAGATAAAGTACCGCTATCCATACGACTTGAGCCGCCAGAACGGTTATCATGCCGGAAATCGAGTACTTTCCGAGCAGTATGGCCGTCGGCTCGAAAACGATATATCGAAAGGGCAAAAACAGGCTTATATCGCTCAGCCACCCCGGGAAAAACCACATTGGCACATACTTCCCGGAAAACAGGCTGTTAAAGGCGCTTTCCGTCCATTGCAGGAAAAAGGCGTTTTTAAGCCAAAATACACTCAGGCCGAACACGAAGTTCATATTGAAGTTAATTATAAATGCAAACCCTAATGATATTATGTAGAATCCAAGATTCATGAGATTTAAGTCGATTTTGAATCCGTACAGCAGGACTGCTACGATACAAGGCGGCAAGGATGAACATATAGTTGTAAACACATTGGAAGATATATTCGACATAAAAAAATGACGCCTGAATCCCAGCGGCAGAAGCAATCTCTGCGCTATTTCGCCATCAACGACCATATCGTTGATCTCATACATGGCCTTGCTTACGATAATCCCGCTAGAAAACAAAGTTATTATGCTATACGCTATCATATCAGACAAAGCTATGCCTGAGAGGACGGCAACTCCTTTGCCGGCGTACAAGGCCTTCCAGATGCTTATCTGCAGGACCAATGCGACGAAAGAAAACATGGTTGCCAAGATATAGTTGAATCTATATGCTATCGCCGATTTGTATGTATTTGATATGATCCTTCCATATAAACCCATAATTAGACTATAGTATATTGCATTTTTATCACGAAAACAATAATATTTATTGTAGACATACGACGGCTCTGTTTCGGACGGATCGAAGGAGGCGAAAGAATGAGTGATCCCAGAAATGAAGTTCGGAAAATAACGCACAATATTCCTGAGTCGAGGGTTTATGAGAGCATTCGTGCAGCCCTTGCCAATGCGCGGACACAGGCATTTAACGCCATCAACTCCGCAATGGTAACGGCGTATTGGGAAATCGGACGTGAAATCGCAGAAGCCGTCGGTGACCGCGCCGAGTACGGCAAACATCTATTGCAGTTTTTGTCTGAACGGCTGACTGCTGAGTTCGGTAAAGGCTTTACAGTCACAAATTTGCGAAACATGCGTCAATTTTATCAGATGTTTCCGAATCGCTACGCATTGCGTAGCGAATTGACGTGGACGCATTATAGAATGTTGATACGCATTGATGAAGCAAGTCGCCGTGAATTTTATTTGACCGAGAGTGCGGAATCCGGCTGGACATCGCGGCAGTTGGAACGACAGATAAATTCGTTCTATTATGAGCGATTGCTTGCAACTCAAAAAATTGGGCGCGAAAGCGTGAAAAACGAAATCCAGACACTTGAGCCAAAAACGACCGCTGATTATATCCTCAAAGACCCATACATTCTTGAGTTCCTCGACCTTGGCGAAAACAAAAGCTATCACGAAAGTGAACTGGAGCAAGGCTTGATTGACAAACTGCAAGAATTTCTGCTCGAATTGGGTAAGGGTTTCTCGTTCGTTGCCCGTCAAAAACGTATAACCACTGAGGGCGGCGAGCATTACTATATCGACCTCGTATTTTACAACTATATCCTGAAGTGTTTTATCGTCATAGACCTCAAAACGGGCAAACTGACATACCAAGATATCGGACAGATAGATTTCTATGTCCGTC
>CAZCKQ010000195.1:0-3814 GCA_964499315.1 uncultured Eubacteriales bacterium
AGAACCTGGAATCCTCATGCAAGGGGGCGGAACAGGCGGAGCACAAAACGGGAACCGACGCAGGCGCGTCCTGAGTCACGATGAGAGGCGTCTGGGGCGAAGCCGGGGGTTGTACCGGAGATTGTGCCTGGGGTTGTGCCTGAGCTTGTGCCGGAGGTGCATATTGCGACTGAGCAGGCACATCCTGTACAGGGGGAATTGTCTGTGCAGTTGCCTCTGCGGCTTTGGTCTTGGACTTGAGAGCCGCAGCAATATCTCCGTCTGTCATCTTTGAGAGAAATGGGAGTCCCGCGTCCTTGCCGCGAAGCACCCGCAGGACGGCGAGAACGGAGAACACAATCAGAGCCAGATAAAGGACATCGCCCACAAACGAGTCCACTGTACTCATAGCGCTTGCCGCGCCGTACAGATTTACCAAGCCGAATAGTCGGGCCAGGCCGCCGAATACCCAGCCCGTCACGAGCTCGGCCAGGTAATACGCAATGGTCAGGAGAAGCGCCTGCATCGCCTGCCTGTTCAACCACTCGTCCTTTTCCGCCAGCAGAGCGAAGCCCACTACAAGCAGCACCGATTGAGGCTGCCTGAGTGCCGCAAATCCAAAGGCGATCACCGCGACAGCGGCAAGGCTCAGGCCGAATTTCCCTTTTGTCATGATATGCACACCCTTTCAAAATATTTTATCAACCGGCTCAACCATTTGGATAAAGCCGTCTATCGACTTTTGTTTCGGGACCGGGATTTTCTTTTGACGGTAATCACAAGCAACAAAGCACCCAATCCCGTCATAACAGGACCGGCAAGGCCCGCCGTTTCGCCGTCCTCCGCATTGACATGGGGCCAGAAAGGAAGATAGCGAACCGGAATAGTCTGCCTCATATGGCTACCGCCTGGAAATACCCTTGTTACCGAGCCGGAATAACGCTCGCCGTTCACGGAAAACTGATATTCCAGCTTATAGCGGCTGGGATTTCTTATGGATTCGTCATTGTTAATGATATACTTCTGCTCATATCCGGTTACCTGGGCGGTGGCGGTACTGCCTACCACCCCAAGGGCCAACTGGCCGATTCCCAACAGAATGAGTATGACCGCAGCGGGAATCATCAGCAGGTCCATGATCCGGTCTTTTAACGGCTTTCGCGGTGCCGTGGGCCGGTCGGACACGGGTGCGGCAGGCACGGACGAGGGAGGAAGGACGGAATTCTCCCGTCGCTGCGCCGCCCCGCAGGAGGCGCAATAGCGCTCGTTTTCGTTTATCCGGTTCCCGCAATTTAGACAGAACACCAACAGCGCCTCCTTTCTCGCTTCAGTCGATATCGACAATGCCGGGAATGCCTTCTGTATCAAGTAACGGAGCGGAACTGCCCACCTGCTTCCACTCGTAGACATAATTCGTGCCCATGGGCACGCCGCTCAAGGCAAATCTGGCGCGCAACGCAATGCGACTTCCCTCGCTGCCGGCGCCGAGCGTTGCCGTCAGCGTTTCGCTGTAAGATGAAGGATTGCCGTTGACATCAAGTGTAAAGCTGTCTTTGCCGTCCGCGTTGGCAAACCACCGCGCACCACCCGTCGCACCGCCCGGTCCCACATCCCATTTATCAAAATCAGCGGCCGCGGAGCCAGTATAAGAGAGCTTCACAGTATCGTTTTGCGTAGTGGTGAAGGAGAAATTCAGCGAAACGGGCTTATCCGGGTATATAATATCCGGTATACCTGTAAATACCGCCTGTAAGCCAAATGTTCCCTTCCTACCTTCCTTGTACGGATCACCCCCTTCATAGGTTACGCTTGCGCTATAGGAACCGCGGGAATAGCTGTAGCTTAATGCTTGTGCCACATGCGCGTCGGCTTGCGCCCATCGGTCGGCGTTTTCATGGTCTATGACCTCCGTAAGCACCCAGGCGTATTCCTTTGCGGATTCAGGCGTCGTGGACGGCTCGTCTGAATCTGCGGGCGGCTCTGACGGCGAGGCTCCTTCGGCGTATTCAAGAATGATGGTAACGCGGTCTTCGGCCAGCTTCGCTCCGTTGTCGGAATATAGCGTCACCCTCGGATGCCAGGTTCCAATCCCGGTGTAGGTGTGGGATATGGTCGAGCTGCCGCCCTGTGTGTTTTGCATGGGCGAACCGTCTCCGAAATCCCATTCAAAGCGATAACTGCCCTCCGGTCTAACGGCGGCTTCGAAGGTATGCTCCGCTTCCCGGGCTCCTTCCGCCAGCTCATAGGTCATGATCCTGGGGGGCAATATGGATACGGTTACGGGCTTTATCTCCACAGTGGCCGAGACGCTGCCGAGTATGCTGTTCCCGTTCATGATCTTTACGGTGACCGGATAGAGGATTTCTTCCTCGGCGTTCAGGTTATCCGGTATTTCATAGGTATATTTGAGGTCGATTTCTACCGTCCCGCCAGAGCGCACCGTACCCGTGGCCGATCCCTGGGCGTTTTTTCCGCCATCCCCGAAATCATACTCAAGCCGAACCTCCTTGACCTCCTTGGATATCTTTTCTCCTTTGACGGTAAACATATATTCCTCGTTGAACTGGCCTTCCTCCACTTTGTCCGGCTCGATAGTCCAATGACCGACCTCCAGCTTTACCGCCCAGATTTTTGCGGAGCCGTATTTATCCACGACAAAAGTGTGCTCGGCCAGCATTTCGTTGTCCTTGCTTTCCGCTTTTTTCAGTTTTATACGGATCGTCACATCCCTTTCTGTCGCGTCGCCGTTAGTGGCGATAAAATACAGCACATCTCCCGCGTCGACCTCCGTCTCAAGGCCTATGCCGGACTCCTTTATCGTATTTACATATTCAAGTTGAGGCTGAGCGCCGCCTGCATTTCCCGATGATTTGAATATGGCTACCTCGCCCGAATGGGATTCCTGCTTTTCAAGGATGACCGTTACCCTGCTCTCCGGTATGGACACCGATTGGCTTTTTTCCGCTACCGTATCCTTGTTGTCCGGGTTGTTGAAATCAGCGACGGTCAAACTCCCCTCTTCCAGCATCCAGACCAAGAAATCCTGATACAATAATGCAAAATTGACTCCGGATTTCGTCCTGGCATACTCTCCAATGGCACTTACCGGCTCGATGTCCCATCCTGTTGCCGCCACAAATTTAACCAGCTCCTTGAAGTCATATCCTGCTTGTTGTGTCAGATACCGGATAAAGACGGCGGACAAATATTCATAGTCCAGCGTCGAACCCGAGCTGTAAGTAGCGGCCTTTTTCCCTGTTGTATTCAGTGGGTATTCAAAAAACTTATTGCCGATCCTCTCGCCCAGAATCGTTCCTGTCCGCTTCCAGGCAATATCGTTGGCGGCATATTCGGCAGAGGCCTCCATCCACCAGGTATGCCTGCCCTTCCCCAGGTCGGTAAAAGAACCGTAATACGGCAGCTGCATGGCATGGAACAGCTCATGCGCCAGCACTTGTGTCAAGTAAATCTCCGATTTTGGGTAGGCCGACGGATCGGCTATAACAGGATCAAAAACCTCGATTTTGACGATCTCGGTGGGGAGATTGATCTGATCCCAGAAGGCGTTATAGCTGAACTCGCCTCCTTTTATAAAATTATAATAAGAATCGATCTTCACCTTCACCCGGCGCGTGTAGATACTGGATGCAAACCTGTTTCTGGTTGGGTCCTCAAACCCGGCGTCGAGATAGGCTTTCAGGGAGTCCTCCAGTACGCTACCGACGGTGTGCAGCATCATGGGCGCCCGTGCGGAATGCCGGGAGATTCGGGTCAACGAGCCGCCGGCCATGGCCTTAATCCAGTCGTCTTCAGGAAAGATCTCACTAACTCCCTT
>CAZCKQ010000196.1:0-3704 GCA_964499315.1 uncultured Eubacteriales bacterium
TTTGGTGCCGAAGGCGGGAGTTGAACCCGCATGGTATCGCTACCGCCGGATTTTGAGTCCGGTGCGTCTGCCAGTTCCACCACTTCGGCATATGGCATATATAGAAGCTTTGCGTGTCTGACCGCCAAAATTATAGCACATAAGGCGCACGAATACAATGTCTTATAAGTACGTGTGTATATCAGTTCGTACCGGTTGCTTGTTCCGGCGGCTTAACGCTGCCCGCGATATAGTTGCAGCTCTCATTGCTGCACTTTATGATGGGTTTGCGTCCTTTGAACTTCCTCACGAGGAAACTGCCGCATGTGGGGCAATCCTTACCCGCAGGCTTATCCCAGGATATGAAACCGCATTTGGGGTTGTCTTCGCACACCAGATATTTCATTTTATTCTTTGCTTTTTTATACACGACCTTTTTGCCGCATTTGGGACAGACAACGCCGGCGTCTTCAAGCAGAGGCCTTGCGTTCCTACATTCCGGAAATCCCGGGCAAGCAAGGAATTTTCCGAATCTCCCGATTTTTATCACCATCTTGCGGCCGCACTTTTCGCAGGGTATATCGGTTTCTTCTTCAGGCAGCTTGATCTTTCCAATCTGCTCCTCAGCTTTACTGATATCTTTTGAAAAATCAGCATAGAATTCCTTTACAATGTCCACCCACTGCTTAATGCCTTCTTCTATGAGATCGAGCTGCTTTTCCATCTCAGCCGTGAATTGCACGTCTACTATATCTGTAAAATGTTTGGACATAATTTGAGTAACCACTTTGCCTAACTCGGTAGGACAAAGGAATTTCTTGTCCTTCTCGACATACCCCCGTTCAAGGATGGTCGCGATAGTAGGCGCATAAGTACTCGGCCTCCCTATGCCCTTTTCTTCGAGCGCCCGTACGAGCGTCGCTTCAGTGTATCTCAGGGGTGGCTGGGTAAAGAACTGCTTCGGCTCCAGCTTCTTGAGCACAAGCAATTCTCCTTCGTCAAGAGGAGGTATATCGGATACCTCTTCGCCGTTTTCTTCTTCGCGTTCCTCGCGTGCTTCCTTATACAGCGCCATGAATCCGGGGAACTTGACAGTGGAGCCGTTGGCTTTGAAAATATGTCCGGATACGGCGATATCAACGGTCACGGTATCATATACCGCATTTGACATCTGACTGGCCAAAAACCTCTCATAAATCAGCTTATACAGTTTGTACTGGTCGTTATTCAGCGAACCCTTTATCTGTTCAGGCTCCAGATCCATATGTGTCGGACGTATAGCCTCGTGCGCATCCTGCGACGAAGACCTGTTCTTAAATATTCTCGCCGATTGCGGCAGATACTCTTTACCGTATCTCTCGGGGATGATATTCCTTGCTTCCTGTAAAGCCTCTGCCGAAATACGCATGGAATCGGTCCTGATATACGTGACAAGCCCTACAAGACCCGATCCTTTAACAGCAAGACCTTCATACAATTGCTGGGCTACCATCATCGTCTTTTTGGTCGTAAAACCAAGCCTTCTTGATGCTTCCTGCTGTATCGTGCTGGTTGTGAAAGGCGGAGGCGGCGATTTTTTCTTCTCAGCTTTTTTTACTTTTACTACCTTATAAACCCCATTCGCGATTAAAGACATAACCGAATCAACGGATGCCTTGTCTTTCAGATCCGCCTTTTCATTTTCGGTGCCATGATATTTTGCCTCGAATACCTGATTATGACCGTTCTTTTTTAAACTGGCCATAATCTTCCAATATTCCTGAGACACAAATTTCGATATCTCTTCTTCTTTATCACATATCAGCTTTGTTGCAACCGATTGTACCCTTCCGGCGCTTAATCCCTTTCTGATGCTCTTCCAAAGCAGAGGGCTTATCCTGTACCCTACGATCCTGTCACGCACGCGCCTTGCCTGCTGCGCATCGACAAGCTTCATGTCTATCTTCCTGGGAGATTTTATAGAACTCTTTACTGCATTCTTTGTTATTTCATTAAAAGAGATCCTGCACTTTTGGTTGTCGTCAATATTGAAGATATTGGCAAGATGCCATGATATAGCCTCGCCTTCACGATCCGGGTCAGTGGCAAGCAATACAGAATCGGCAGCGGCCGCCTCCTTTTTGAGTCTGGAGATGATATCCCCTTTACCTCTGATATTGATATATTTTGGGAGGAAGTCCTTTTCTATTTCAATTCCCATGGTGCTTTTAGGCAAGTCCCTTATATGACCCATAGAAGCTTCTATCTTATATCCGCGACCGAGGAACTGTCCTATCGTCTTGGCTTTAGCCGGTGATTCCACTATGACGAGAGTCTTTTGCATCAGTATTCTCCAATATTAATAGTATGGTTTTTATATCAGTAATTGCATGATAACCGCAAACATTATACTCAATGTATCTAATAAACGTCAACTGATTTTAAGACGGTAAAAGGAGCCAGGAAGATACTCGACAATGCCTTTCAGTTCCATCAGTACCATGGCCGAGCCTGTCTCCGATACACTGAGGCCGCATTCGGAAGCTATTGCATCCAAGTTGTGTTCTCCACCCTCAAGACACTTGATTATCTTTATCTCATCTTCATTAAGGTCTATTCCTGACGCGTTTATTAATTGCCCCAAATCAATTTTTTTACGCACCGACCGCGGCCTTGTTATTTTGAAGATATCCAGTATATCGTCAGCGCAGGTCACAAGTCTCGCCCCGTCCTTCAGCAGCTGATTTGTACCCGAACTCAAAAGGCTGGTGATATTACCAGGCAGCGCGAACACCTCTTTGCCCTGATTGAGCGCGTAATCGACAGTAATCAATGAACCGCTTCGCTTTCCGGCCTCAACAACTATTACCCCATCAGACAGGCCGCTGATTATCCTGTTACGCGCAGGGAAATTATACTTAAGAGGCGGGGTGCCCGGCGGATACTCAGTGATTACGGCGCCTGATTGGGCTATTCTGCCAATCATTTCTGTGTTTTCTTTAGGATAAGCTATGTCAATACCGCAACCTAATACGGCTACGGTTTTACCTCCGGCCTTCAGCGCCCCTGCATGGGCGCATGTATCGATGCCTCTCGCCATCCCGCTCACTATTTCCACCCCGCACTTCGCGAGCTGATACGAAAGTGAATAACAGCACTGTGTACCGTATGCCGAAGGTTTCCTTGAACCGACGATCCCTGTTGACACTCTGCAGACCGGAAGGCTGCCCTTAATGTACAAAACGACAGGTGGCTGGTTAATAAACCTGAGCTTTGATGGATAACCATCATCGTTAATTCCTATTATTTTTATTTTGTTGGCGTATACCCACTTAAGTTTATTTTCTATAACATCTCTGTCCTTAGTCTTTGAGATAATGCTGATATCCTTATCCGTAAGCTTTTGCAGCCCATATAATTTTGAGGTCCCGGCTGCCCAGAGTTGTTCAGGACCGCCGAAATGATCCAGCAGCTCCGCTATCTTGCCGGCGCCTACCGGATACAGATAACTTAGCCATATATGATAAAAGTCCGGATTATCCATACTGTACGGCGCCCTCCCGGTGTCTTCTGTCAAGCCCTCTGTATCTTATAGCCTCCGCAATATGTGTAAACGTTATATCAGGGCTCTCCTCCATATCCGCAATGGTACGCGCGACCTTTAATATCTTGTTGTATGCCCTGGCGCTTAAATTAAGCCTTTCAAAGGCTTCGGGGGCAAGTGTGGCGTACTCATCGTCGGAGCT
>CAZCKQ010000197.1:0-3701 GCA_964499315.1 uncultured Eubacteriales bacterium
TGGTATGTTTATTGGTATATTTATTGGTATGTTTGAGCAATTCGACGGCGCTGTCGAGACAATGCTGCAGCGTGCCTGTTTCAAGCCTGTGAGGGCTTCCCGCAAATTCAAGGATGCCGCGCGAATCTTTTGAAATGAAGGGTATGGTATGTATCCCGGGCTTTTTATTTTTATACACCCAATCGGATTCGCCGCTGGTGAAGGTGGTTCTCATTTCCATCGGAGCGGGCAAAGCGCGCTTTATTGCGTCCAGCAGACTGTGGGTATCCGTACCGAACATTATTCTGTGGATGGGTCTGAAGTCGAATGCCTCATCGTGGATGTTCGAGACCTCGACAAGCGCATACCTCGCAGGGTAATGTCCGTTTACCGCCGCACCTGCCGCTTTTGTCCTCTCCCAATGCAGTTTTGCTGCGGCAAGCGAATGATTGCCGTCGCCGACGGCAAAGAGCATCGGCGATTGAGCCATCGGTGATTGAGCCAACAGACCTTCAAGTTTATCGGCGAATGCGGCCAGGATATCCAAATGCTCGTCAAGAGTTGCGCGATAGCCTTTAATATGGCCGCCGCTTTTCATTAATTCGATGTCATAGACCTTTTCCAAACGACTGAGGTTGCTTTCAAAGGCATTAAACATATCTTGGGATTTATCATCCGCGAGCAAAATTACATGCGATAATTCGAGCGGCGCGTTTTGCCTGATCCTGATCCTCGGCGGCAAGCGGTCGAGGATGGTGCCTTCGCTTGCCCTGATCAGCGATGATGATTTTTCGGAATAATCGTAAGCATCCAGGTCAATTGCCAACACAAGACTCTTTTTAATCTTGCCCGAAGAAAGTGTTCTATGGGTATAGATCATGCAATTGCCAATGCTGCCGAGGGTTCCGTCATTGATGTACTGATTCATCCTGGCGTTGATCCCGTTGAGTCGTTCATCGGTATCCGGCGCATCGCAATATATTTCGGGCAGTATCATGTGCAATGTCGAAGGGCTTTGTCCTACGTAACCATATACCCAATCCCAGTATTCGGGCTGGGAAGTGAATTGGTCGCACGCGACCACCGGCCATTTTGCCCATTTTGGCCATTCTTTCATGCCGGCAGCCGGCAGGAGTATCTCTGGTACGGTTATACCCGCGCCTGACAGTTTTTGGAGCACTTTATTCGCTTCAGGCATGTTGTTTATGTTAATATTAATGTTATCTGTCCTCATTCTTCATTAAGTATTTTTTGGTTCAATTCATTATACACAATATCTATTGCAAACGAAATGCAAAATGCCATTATTTGACACGTTTGCAACGCGGAATTTCACGGAGCTTAGCGGAATTTTTTGATGCGGTTGAAGGCATAATATGAACAAGATGACGCGGTGATATAAGGGCGGGATAGCTTGAATGCATTGGTACAGTGAGGTTATCGGGATGCCTCTTGTCTGCATGGAAAACGGGAAGAAAATAGGCAGCATCAAGGACATCGTTTTTGATTTCAAGACCGGTGAAGTTAAAGGATTGTTGGTTGAAAACAACAGTTTTTTCAGCAGCACCGGTATAATCGGCCTTGACGGGGTCATGAGCATAGGCAAGGACTCGATCATCGTAAAGGGCCAGCGGGACCATGAACGGTCAAAAGACGATTTGTCAAAAGGGAAAGATACTCTTACCGACAAAAAGGTTTGCTCGCGCAAAGGGGAGGAAATAGGCATAATAAAAGATTTCCTCTTTGATATGGAGACGGGGACGATAGAAGGCTTTGAATTGTCGGATGGTTTTGTGGAAGACCTGATGAAGGGCAGGCGGCTGCTGCCGCTGCTCGGAAAGGTGGAATACGGCAATGACAGTGTTATCGTCGGATCGGAAGCTATCGAGGAGATAGTCGATACGGGCGGCGGAGTGGCTAAAAAGCGCAGAAAAAGGATATAGGAATGAGGTGAGTACATTGTTGATGAAGGGTTTTGCAAAAGGGATGATCATAGGCGGGATCGTTGGCGCATCGATAAGTATGGCGATGAACAGCGATATGATGCACGGCAGGAGAAAACGTAAGATAATGCGAGCGGGAAGGCATTTTCTGAGACGCACCGGCGAATTCATAAGCGATACCGTCGGCATGTTCAGGTGATGTCCGTATAGACAGCCGGTAAGGGAGTGATCTTTGAATTGCAGCCGGGTAAGGCGCTGCGGTATGCGGTCATCGCATTATTGGCAGCCGCAGTGATAGTTTTTGTATATTTTAACAGAGTCAGGCTGGGGAGGATCGTCTCCCCCTTTTTTATTGCGGTTATAATCGCCTATATCGTGAATCCTTTCACCGAGCGGCTTCAGAGGCGTAAGGTCCACAAGACGACCGCCATACTGCTCGTGTATGCCTTTTTTACCGGACTCATCGTGTCGGTCGTGTATTTCCTTGTGCCCGAAATGGCGAAGAATGCCGCAGATCTGGCGAATACCCTTCCAGAGATTGCAAACCGGTACCAATCGGTCATCAACGGCTTTATTTCGTCAATCAAGAACAGCGGTTGGTCGAATGACGTCAAGACGCTTGTGCTGTCCGAGATCGGCAGCATCACCTCCATGATCCAGAACACCGCGGCGGGCGTGCTGGACCGTGTGATGTCCTCCATAGGCGGGATCGTCACTTTTCTGTTTGATTTTTCGCTTGCGTTGGTGGTGGCGTATTACTTCATCAAGGACAAGGAATTCTTCAAATCGGCGGCGATGTCGCTGACACCCAAGAAATACAGGGGCATCGTCGAAAAGGTGGGGAAGGATATCAACCAGGTACTGACGTCTTTTCTTTACGGACAGCTCATTGCCGCCCTCGCGGTGGGAGTGCTGGAATCGGTCGGCCTTTTGATTGCCGGCGTCAAGTATCCATTGATACTCGGCATGTTCGGCGGTTTCGCCAATATAATCCCTTATTTCGGCCCTTATATCGGGGCCATCCCCGCGGTTGCCCTGTCGCTGATAGAATCGCCTGTCAAAGCAATATGGACGGTGCTTATCTTCGTCATTGTCCAGCAAATCGACAACTCATTCATTTCGCCCAAGGTAATTGAGCACAGGCTGGGGCTCCATCCCATCACGACTCTGGCGGCGGTGCTGGTGGGCCAGCACTTTTTCGGCCTGGTGGGCATGTTCGCGTCGGTTCCGGTCGTCGCCATAATTAAAGTGGTGTTCCGCCGCGTGGTGGACACCGTGGCATAGCAGGCATTCTTGACACTGTCTGTCACGTCCTATATTATTATTACAACAATTGTAAATGAATGCGATGGAACGGTGGTTAAAGGAACGGTGGTTTGACGAATGCACAAATATGGCCTGAACGAACTGCGAAAAATGTATCTGGATTTCTTCGAGAGCAAGGCGCATTATAAGCTCCCCAGCTTCCCGCTGGTGCCGAGGAACGATCCGAGCGTGCTGCTCATCAATGCCGGCATGACGCCGATGAAGCCATATTTCACAGGGGAGCAGGAGCCGCCTTCAAAAAGGGTGACCACATGCCAGAAGTGCTTCCGGGCGGTGGATATCGATAACGTCGGCATAACCTCGAGGCATGCGACGTTTTTCGAGATGTTGGGCAACTTCTCCTTCGGCGATTATTTCAAGCAAGAGGCCATCAGCTGGGCATGGGAATTTATAACCGACGTCCTGCATCTGCCCTAGGACAAACTCTGGGTGACCGTTTACCTGGAAGATGAC
>CAZCKQ010000198.1:0-3654 GCA_964499315.1 uncultured Eubacteriales bacterium
TCCAAATACAATTTCCGCAAGGGTTGTCTGAGTCGCTGCCGTTAATTGCGTAATGCTTCCGATGACTGCTGTATTGATTCTGGTAACAGCAACATTTGTTACAAGCCCTTCGCTTATCGTCAGCACAGCAGTATCACCCACCAACAGGTTTGCAAAAGCTGCTGCGGCATTATCGATTTTTATTATTGCATCAGATTTTAACTGATATTCGGTACTGTTTATTATGATCTTAGCCGGAGTTGCATCTGTTGCTGCAGCAACCGCCGATATAGACCCGGATACCATAATATCTTCCTGATCTTCTGGATCTTCCGGATCTTCTTGCTCATCGCCATCTTTAAATTTTTCTAAAAGATAATCGGCCCTTCCCATCATAACAGCAGCCTCTATGCGTTTGACTGCCTGCTTCGGCCTGAACGTACGATCTCCGTAACCCGTGATCAGCTTCTTATCTGCGGCGACGAATACATAGCCGACCTTGTCATCCGGTATAAACTTCGCATCGTTGAAAGATAGCGGTTTATCCATTGATGCCAGCGCATCGGCCTCAAAGCCGAGCACTTTGACCAATAAAACGGCTATATCAAGCCTCGTTGCCCGTTCGAGCGGGTAGAAGTTTTCGTTGTTCTTGATATGCCCCAACTGAACAAGCATAGCGACCGAAGGCTTTGCCCATGAGGCTATGTCCCCCTTGTCGGGTATGTTACTCAAGAGGCTGTCGACTGCAGCTGAAGATAATGCTTTTGCTTCGGCTTCCTTCCCAATCAGGCGAACTGCTGATACAGCCGCTTCCTGCTGGGTGATTTTAGCGCCCGGCGCGAATATCTTATAGCCTATTCCAATGAATATGCCTTTGTTTATGGCGTTGCCTGCATCGTTCAAACTCCATTCATATCCCTTCAAGTCGGAAAACTGTTCAAAACCTTTTGGGTTATTTTTATTGTTTCCGGCAAATGCGGGCACTGCGAGACAAAAAATCACTGTCAAAACCAGAATAAGTGCGGTCAATCTTTTCATTCTCATACTTTTTCCCACTCCTTTATCAAATGTAGTTTATTGATGGTCGATGGCTCAACTCATTCAATATATAGTTCGTTATGTTTTTGTAATATTTTGGGGTGGATATTATCTGGACACAAGAACGTTATATTTATAAGTCTTGCCATCGACATAGAGCGTAACTGTCACGTTTTTCTCGAATTCATCGGGGCCGAAGAAGAAAAATATGGACCCATAAAGAGTACTTGTATCATCACTCCACAGCGCATACAAGCTGCCCGATGCCGAATACCCGGATATGCTGCCGTCAGGCCGTATGACCGGTATAATTGAGACGTTGCTGATGGCTGCCCCGGTTAGCGTAACAGCAGAATTTGTAACTTTTATTGTCTTTGTCGCGGTCCCTGTAAACATATTACCGCTTTTGCCCGCGTTCATCACGATGTTATAAATAATCGTATATTCGCCAGGAGTTTCCGCGGTAAATTCCGCCGTGGAAATATAACTCTGTGTTTGCTCATCATAGTATATATCTTTTGCCGTTGCGCCGATCCAGGTGTCCGCGGCTGACGAACCGTGTCTTGGAGTGATTGCCGTCAATAATATGGTTTCACCGGTCGTGATTTCCTCAACTGCGGATGTGACGGCAATATCAACAGTCTTAACAATACTATTATCAGTAGTATTATCAAGAGTCTTTTTATTATTTTTGCGCCCCGGTTCCGCAAACGAATTATAACATGGGATTGTAATAAGGAAAGCGATAATAAGGAAAATATAGATAACCTTTTTCATTATCATGTCACCACTTTTCTTTATTTTTTATTGGCTATTGCCATGATCCTTATTATATCTTAGTCCGGCGGCGCCATAAATGCATCGAAAGTATCAATCAGCTAACGCGTGATGGCTTATTATTATTCGTACTAACTTCTTAATGAATGGGAAAATGAATGGGAAACAAGTACTATAGGCTAAAGGCGCACAGCTCCTTTACATAATACATATAATGATATTATCAGGATTTGAAGGTTTGAAAGGAATCAGCAATATGTACAATGATACCCCTATATATAACGCTAATGCGTATCCGTGCCCCTTTTACGCTTATACGCAGGTGTACCAATGCCCCTACATAGGCAGCGCGCCTATATTCGCCTCAGACTCTTTTAATGAGATTCCCAGGGCCCCGATCGTGCTGAGGGATTATGGGCCGGAGCCATTTGCGGCTGATATCGAAGATGCCACAAAGCAAAACAACGCTTACCGCACCGCGCTATGGACGGGGAAGCACTTGCAGCTCACCCTGATGAGCATCAATGTCGGTGATGATATCGGACTGGAAATGCATCCTGACGTAGACCAATTCATACGCCTTGAACAAGGCCGGGGGATCGTCAGAATGGGCGACAGGAAGGACAATTTGGATTTCCAGGCAAACGTAAGCGACGATTTCGCCTTCATCATACCCGCCGGCAAATGGCACAACCTGATCAACACAGGTAGTATCCCAATTAAATTGTATTCTATCTACGCGCCGCCCCAGCACCCGCACGGTACGGTCCATCAGACCAAGGCCGATGCGCAGGCCGCCGAACGAAGAACTAAATAATGATGGCTGAATAAATTATTTATGCCTTTTTCTTCAATATATCCCGGATTTCAGTCAGCAACAGCTCTTCCTTTGTTGATTTTACTTCCACCGGCTTTTCTTCTTGCTTTTTCTTCAGAGAATTTATTGCTTTGATTACAATGAAGATGGATAACGCCACCAAAAAGAAGTCTATAGTTGTTTGCAGGAGCTGGCCGTACTTGATCGACAGTTCCGGCGCGCTTTCGGTAGCGGGGTTTATCACCAATCTCAAGGCCGATAAATTGATTTTTCCTGTAAAGACCCCGAGTACAGGCATGATTATATCATTTACGAGAGATGTGACAATCTTGCCGAAAGCCCCGCCGATGATTACGCCCACTGCCAAATCGAGAACATTTCCCCTTAACGCAAACTTTTTAAATTCCTGAAGCATAGTGCACCCCTTTTCAAGATGAAATTATGTCTCCATATTATCACAATTCAGCCGATGTTCGCTGCAGTGGTATTTCGCTTCATTTCATTTGACTGATGATCTCTTTGATTTGGGGAATGGTCTTGCCCTCTGCTTTTAGCGTCTTGATGAGGGAGATGCGTTCTATCGCATCAAGGCGCTTATACCTTCTGGTCAGATTTTCTTCCGCTTGTTCGAAAGCCAGCATACCCTCTTCCGTATAGAATTTGAGCGTGCTGTACCTGACGCCCGTCAGCCTCACAAGTTCGCCGATAGTCACATATTGGGAGCTCTCTACAGTTTCCATGCTTCGCTGTCTTGACACACCGGCACCCCCTAATGTACTGATGCTATCACTGCGATAGTGGCGATAATCTTGTCGACATATTCTACCATCTGCCTTACCAGTTGATTGGAAGATGTCTCTTTGATTTCCTTCAAACGTGTCTTCAATTGCCTGGTTTCATAACCGGAAAAGTATCTCTTTATCTGATGGCTTTTCTCCAGCAGACTGGCCAGCGCCACCGTCTCATCTGCCATGGCCCCGCTTTCGAGCAGTTCCGCCCTTATTTTTTGTATCACTTTATCGACTTCAGCAGGGTTAGGAATG
>CAZCKQ010000199.1:0-3625 GCA_964499315.1 uncultured Eubacteriales bacterium
CTAAATTATTATTATTTCAGGGATGAGCAGTTGAAATACTGTTTGGAGGCGGAGAAGACGAGGGGTGAAATCTGCAGGCAAATTGAGGCAGAGCTTCTGGAGTCGTATAAAAACCCTGCTTTGAGGCAGAAACCCGCGATACTCGAAAAACGGGGCGGCGCCCTGTATTCGGAGGCCGCGGTATCACTTATAGACGCTATACATAATGATAAAAATGAGGTTCATGTGGTAGATGTCAGGAATAATGGTGCATTCAGCTTCATGGACAAGGATGACGTAGTAGAGGTCAAGTGCGTCGTCAATAAAAACGGTGTGAAGCCGATCAAGCTTGAAAGATTCGACAACCAGCTCATCATTGGGCTCATGAGGACTGTTAAGGCCTACGAGAAACTTACGGTCAAGGCCGGGCTGGAAGGGAATTATTACTCCGCGCTTGCCGCACTGATTGCACATCCGTTGGTCGGCGATTATCGTAAGGCCAGAGGTGCGCTTGACGAGATGCTGGAAGCGAATAAGCAGTATCTGCCTCAGTTTTATGAGAACGATAGGGGGAAATATTGAATGGGACAGCAAAAAAAGTACGTATTGGGTATCGACGGCGGCGCCACTAAAACCCATTGCGCTATTTGCGGCCTCGATGGCAATATGGTCGACCTTACGGCATGGGGACCGACAAACCATGAAGTCATGAAGGGCGGTTTTGCAGAACTTGAGGAGGAACTGGGAAGGCTTTTCACTCATCTATCTGTGAAAACCGGTATAAGTATAAAAGAATTTAAAAGGTGTGTATTCGGATTGGCCGGTATAGACACAAAATCGCAGCATTCAAGAGTTATGTCGATCATCGGCAGGCTGGGGATAGGGGATTTTATCTTGTGCAACGACTCCTACCTCGGTATTAAGGCCGGCAGTCCCGAAGGCTATGGGATATGTGTGGTAAACGGGACCGGTTATTCGGTCGTCGGCATTGACCCGTCCGGCAGGATGTTTCAGAATGGGGGGCAAGGCGCGATCACCGGGGATAAGGGAGGCGGCACCTACCTTGGTACCGCGGCTGTGAGCAGTGTGTACAGATTCCTTTTTAAAGGCGGCGAATACACATCTATGAAAGACATGTTATTCGAGGAGTTAAGGGTTGTTTCCAAATACAGTTTTATGGAAATCATCACCGACGGGATGATAGGCGGCACGGTGAAAATCAGCGAATTGGGTAAGGTCGTGTTCAGGGCGGCCAACGCAAACGATGCGGTTGCATTACGGGTGCTCGAAGAGATAGGCGCCGAATACGCGATATCGGTCAACAATATCATAAAGGAGCTTGATTTCAGATTCATCCCGTATTTGCCGGTTATACTCTCTGGGTCGGTCTTTGTAAAAGGAGAGAATCCGACATCCATTGAAAGGATGCAACGGGATATTATAGCGGCCAACGACGGTATAGAGTTCCGGTTCAAGATACTGGAGCAGCCTCCTGTCATGGGGGCGGTATCATGGGCTCTCGAGGGAGGACCGGATGGCAGGTAAAGTTGATAAGCATTTGGTATATCACCAGTTGATGGATTCATTGGAACAGGACGCATGCCCAATATGTAGCCTAATCAATAAAAACAACGACAGGTTCACTGATATCTTCTTTTTTGAAAGCGTTAATGATATTAAATTGAGGAACAGTATCATGATATCAAGAGGGTTCTGCAATTACCACGCATGGAAGCTCCATAAAACGGGTGACCCCCTCGGACATGCCATAATATATAAAGAATTGATCGAGCATGATATAGGCATCATCGACGAATATCTGGAAAAGACTGACGACAGGCGGTATACCGCCGGATTATGCAAGGATCTCAACAAGGATCTTGATTCGAAGGACAAGTGTCCGGCCTGCTTGCTGGCTTACGAGAGCGAGAAGACTTACATACCCGCTTTATGTGAGTATTTGAAAAATGATGTGGTGTTTAAGGACAAATTCAGGGAATCGGGTTTTTTATGCAGGCCTCATCTTTTGAAAGTTCTAGGCATAGTAAAAGATGAATCTTGTTTAAGGGAACTGCTTGCCATCCATAAGGGCAAGCTGCGGTCATTGGCGCATGATCTGAGTGAAATCCAGCGTAAATCCGATTACAGGTTTTCACATGAACCCATGACCAACGATGAAAAAGCGGCTTGGACAAAAGCAGTCAAAAAGCATGCCGGCGAACCGGGAGTATGATGTAGAAGTATCTTAGCCCTTATGCGCTTACCCCGACACTCTGTCTGTCCACTTTACCTTTTAAATCGGTTATATCCTCCATTGTCTTTGCAACAGCATCGGTAATAATATCAATCTTTCTATTGATCTGCTTTACGTCAGTCCTTATGGATTTTATGTCGAGTTCCATTTTATCAACTTTATCCATACTGGTTTTTATTGCATTTATATCAAGATTCATTCTAAAAATGTCGGTCTTGATGGAGTCGGTGTCCGACTCGACCTTATCCAGCCTTTTCATATCGGTCTTAACTGCATCCATATCAGTCTTCATTGAATTCATATCGGTCTTAACTGCATCCATATCAGTCTTCATTGAATTCATATCGGTTTTCATTACATTCATATCGGTTTTCATTACATTCATATCGGTCTTAACCGCATCCATGTCTGCCTTCATTACATTCATCTCAGTCTTCATTGAATTCATATCGGTTTTAATTGTGTCAACATCAGTTTCGACGTTATCCAGCCTCTTTAAGTCGGTCTTCATTGCAACCATCTCAGTTTTAATTGTATCCATGTCAATCTTCATTGAATTCATATCGGCTTTGATTATGCCGACGTCGAGTGCCACCTTGCCATTTGTAATCACAGCAGATTTTATTGCATTAATGTCGAGATCCATCTTATCGATTTTATCAAGTTTTTCAACTTTATCGACAATCATCTCAATCCTATCGATCTTTTCAAGTTTTGAAATTATATAATCAATCTTTTTTTCCATATGAACACTCCTTAGATTTTGTATTACAATTATATCATTAATGGATACATCTGGCAAGATTTATTTTATATTAATTACCATATGTGGTATATGTAGGTAGCCAGGCTTTCGTGACCACTATGAAATTGTATATAAAAACCAAAGGCATATCAATATCTTTTGTATATATTTCATCCCCGAATAATAAAATTAAAATCGCCGCCTTGATTTTGAGGCTGAATCTGGTAGAATTATTATAATTTATTAATTATGACAAAAAGTTAACACATCAAATGGCTGTAAAGGAGAGAAGACAAATGCCGTTAGTAACATCCAAGAACATGTTTAAAAAGGCCTATGAAGGCGGTTACGCGATAGGCGCCTTCAATGTGAACAATATGGAGATCATCCAGGGTATCACCGAGGCCGCCAAGGAAGAGAACGCGCC
Source organism: uncultured Eubacteriales bacterium (assembly GCA_964499315.1). Classification (GTDB taxonomy): domain Bacteria; phylum Bacillota; class Clostridia; order Acetivibrionales; family CAYWGM01; genus CAYWGM01. The sequence goes on from CAZCKQ010000199.1 coordinate 3,406, forward strand.
TTTGATACTCCAGGTTTCCGCAGGCGCCCGTAAGTATGCCAAACATATCTACCTGATCAAGCTGATCGAGGCCGCCCTTGAGGATACCGGTCTTCCGATATGCCTGCATCTTGACCACGGTGAAGATTTTGAGGTTTGCAAATCCTGCGTCGACGGCGGATTTACATCGGTCATGATCGACGGTTCGAAGCATCCGTTCGAGGAAAACATCAGGATAACG
>CAZCKQ010000200.1:0-3623 GCA_964499315.1 uncultured Eubacteriales bacterium
AAATTCCCTGCCCAGCATACCTTCGTTTAACTCGCGGCTGATACTGTTCTGAAGGCTTATAAGCCTCCTGAACCTGTCCATTTTCGTCTGATGAGGCACCTGCCAGGCAAAATCCGCAGCCGGCGTCCCTGTCCTTGAAGAATAAATAAAGGTATAGGCCGTATCGAATCGCACTTCTCTTACAAGTTCCAGCGTATCATTGAAGTCGTCTTCGCTTTCGCCGGGGAAGCCCACCAAAATATCCGTTGTTAATGAAACACTTGGAATATTATCTCTTATTTTATCAATCAAATCAAGATATTGTTGCCTTGTATAACCCCTGTTCATTTGCTTCAGTATATGCGTACTGCCTGCCTGTACCGGCAGATGAAGGTGTTCGCAGACCTTCGCGCATTCCTTAATGGCGCTGACAAGCCCATCCGAGAGGTCCTTCGGGTGGGAGGTCATGAATCTGATCCGCTCGATTCCGTCAACTGCATCTATTTTTCTTAAAAGATCGTCAAAGGCAGGTTTTCCGAAAATATCGGTCCCATAAGAATTGACATTCTGGCCCAGCAGCATTATTTCTTTTGTGCCGCCGCCGGTCAGCCCTCTGATCTCTTCAATGATATTTTCCGGCTTCCTGCTCCGTTCGCCGCCTCTTACGTACGGGACAATGCAATAAGAACAGAAATTGCTGCACCCCTGCATTACCGTCACATATGCGGTAATATTATCCTTGCGTCTTACAGGTATTCCTTCAGCCGCGCATAGCGATGCTTCGGCTATTTCCAATACAGGCGCCCCTTCTGAAATCCTTTTGGAAATCAGAGAAGGGATATTCCGCAAATTATGCGTTCCGAAAATTATATCTATAAAAGGGAACCGCTTCCTGATGCTTTGGGCAGCCCCTTTTTGCTGTGCCATACAGCCCCCCACCGCTATTATCATATGCGGCCTGGTTTTCTTCAATCCTTTCAATGCGCCTATCCGGCCATAAATCTTCTGTTCGGCGCTTCCACGGACACAGCATGTATTAAACACAACGATATCGCTGTCTTCGACTGAACCTGATTCTTCAAACCCCATTGATTCCAGCATGCCGGCAATCTTCTCCGAATCATTCTCATTCATCTGACAGCCGAAAGTGACGATAAAATATTTACCTTTAATTATAAATCCCCCTATCCACGCATAGCCTTGCCCGTTCCCTTATCCTGCTGTCATCGGAAACAAGCGATGCTTCGATGAATCCCGGATTTGCGGCGCAAAAACGCTTCATGCTTTCAAGAGGATCCTTGATATATGAAATAATCAGGTTTTTCTGCTGCAGGTCTATCAATCCCAGGGAATAAGCATTTTCGAAAAAGTCTTTATCTATATATACAAGCGCATGAGGCTTCACGTTTTGTTTTACAAGATAGTCGCCGCCACCCTGCTTCCTATCTACGACAACCAGGCTCCATTCCATTGTGCCGCCGCATTTCCCGATCGAAGGTATCCATTGTCTTTCGAAGCTTGAGGCCTCGGTAATAAGATCTGCAATATGAAGTATCCTTTTACCTTCAAGCTGTCTGCCGGAACACTCAAATACCTGGCCGTCCCTCTCGGCGATGACCTTCAGGTCCTTGTATATAAACAGATGGGGTTTGCCAGCAAGTTGCGCGACAATAGGCGAAAAAAACCAATCGCGGCGTTCACCTCCTGAAATATAATCGATATTGCTTATCCCGATATCATTTTTGGTAAAATCCATGAGATAATCAATTACGCCCCTATATATCCGTCTGCTGTTATAGTTACTCGTTAATTTATTGTTAAGGCTTCTTATAAAGTCTTTATAATTGTCTTTTTCAGCGTTGATGAAAGCCAGCAGTTCATTTGCCGACGTTTCGCTGCCGAAAAGATAATGGGTATTGATATAATACGGGCCGATAGTACCCGAAGTATACCAGAAGGGCTTATCACCGGGACTGACTTTCAGAGCTCCTGTCACGAAGAGCCAGGATATCAGATCCTTATTCCTCGCCATCGTCTTCCACCACTCCTGGTTGCGAACGGTGCTCATGCTATCACTTAAATGGGCAGAATCGCCTTCCACAATTATTTCGAAGCAGTCGTTCTCGTCATCATAATCCACGACAGATACCGCCGTGTTATCATGCCAGAGATAATCCGACATCTTTTCAAGGCCGCAGCCCCGGAAACAGCACATCAAAACCTGTATTGCCGTACCATGTGTTACAATGCAGACATTCTTGCCTTTATTAATACTTATTATCCTTCTGATTTCAGTAAGCAGCCGTTCCATCAGACCCACCATAGATTCCCCGTTTGGCATTTTATGGAGATGCGGCATTTTACCCCATAAACCATACTGTTCGGGCCATCTTCGCTCAAGCTCCACCCATGAGATATCTTCCCAATCGCCCCCGTTTATCTCCTTAAGATCATCGGAACATATCACTGCCAATCTTTTTTTATTCGCAATATATGAAGCAGTCTGTACAGTCCTCTTAAGGCTGCTTGAATATATTACATCAATGTCGAGGCCGCTTATCTTTTCTGCAACGGCTTGTGCCTGGAGCCGGCCTTTTTCAGTCAGACTGGAATCGGTCCAGCCGTGGAACACACCCTTTGCATTTCCTTCGGCTTCCGCATGTCTTACGAAAATAAGACGTGTTTTCATTTTACTGACTCTTCTCCTCTTTAATATGTATCTTAATTCATTTTCAATGCGCCGATTATCTCGGCTACAGCCTTATGCCCTGACCGGTCAAGATAATCCCGTATGCCATCAGCAATGTCCAGGCAGGCGGAAGGATTAACGAAATTAGCGGTTCCGACCATTACGGCCGATGCTCCGGCAAGCATGAATTCAACCGCATCGCCGGCGCAGCATATTCCTCCCATGCCTATCACCGGTATTTTTACGCTATTTGAAGCCTCGAACACCATTCTCAATGCCACAGGCTTTACGGCAGGGCCCGAAAGGCCTCCGAAATTGTTCCCAAGCACCGGTCTTTTGGTTTCGATATCAATCGACATCCCGAGAATAGTATTTATCAGTGAAACAGCATCTGCCCCGGCCCCTTCCGCAGCCTGCGATACCTCGGCGATGCTTGTCACATTCGGCGATAATTTGACGATGACCGGTTTTGAAGTTGCCTTCCTTACCGCGGAAGTAACCATCGCGACACCGGCAGCCGATGCCCCGTATACCGCACATCCCTGTTTCACATTAGGGCACGAGACATTAACCTCAATCGCGTCTACCGAAGTCCCCTCAAGCATTCCGGCTATTTCGGAATACTCTTCGACGGTGTTCCCCGCGATATTTGCGATGATGGCGATTCCATATTGTTCAAGAAACGGGATCTCATGCATAATAAAATGCTTTATACCGGGATTCTGCAGTCCTACGCTGTTGAGCATCCCTGAGGGGGTTTCCGCGATACGCGGCGGTTTATTGCCTTCTCTTGGGTTCAGGGTCAGGCCTTTTACGGCGATTCCCCCCAGCCGTTTCAAGTCAACGTATTCCGCATACTCCCTCCCGAAGCCATAAGTACCTGAAGCTGCTATTACCGGATTTTTAAGCTTTATACCGGCTATTTCCACTGCAAGTTCCGCCATACCCACCTCCC
>CAZCKQ010000201.1:0-3613 GCA_964499315.1 uncultured Eubacteriales bacterium
TATGAGAATATGTAATAATCGCTGCTCGTTTGAAATTTGCTATGCAGCTGATCCTCGTACCCGCGATCAGAGCCGTTGCCGGTTTCTATATTAGGGATTTGTCAATCGAAAGTTCTACGCTATATGAAAAGATAGCGAGCCTCGGGGCACATGCCGTAGAACAGAACAAGCTCCTCGAATACCGAGTCGACGATATTGAAAGGCTCAAGATCATCGAAAATTCGGTTAATGAGAAGATCGAGGAATTTAATAACAAATATACGGAAATGGCTCAGACCTATATAAAAGAAAGGTCCGAAGCCACTTTCGCGAGCAGGTCAAGCGACCGGACCGACAAAAATTTCGTTGCGGGCATAAAGGAAATGCGCCAGCTCCTCACGACGCTGACCGATATCAAGAAGACTGACGAAGACCTGACCGGCAGCCTGGGCGATATTGAAACCAGAATCAGGACGTATTTGAATTCGATGCCAACGCTTAAACCATATAACGGCGCGGTCGGATCGGGATTTGGATATCGCAAGGATCCTATAACGGGGCTGCGTAGATTCCATGAAGGGGTCGACATAAGCGCGCCTTACGGCGGAACAATAGTAGCCTCGGCGGCAGGAACCGTGATACGTACCGGGTGGAACGGCGGATACGGAATAATGGTTGAAATCTCCCACGGGAGAGGCATAACAACTATTTATGCCCATTGCTCAAAGGTCCTCGTCAAAACCGGCCAGTATGTCAAAAAAGGACAAGCAGTCGCAAAAGTCGGAAACACTGGCAGGAGCACGGCTCCACACCTTCATTTTGAGGTTAAGATAAACGGCGCACAGGTAAATCCTCTTAGTTTTCTGTATAGCTGAATCCTGTATAGCTGAACCCTGTATAGCTGAATCCAAAATAGCTGAATCGGGAGGCATTGGAGAAATGAGAAAAGACAAGAAGAAACATTTTAACCCCGCCAATATCGATACGATGATCGGCGCAGAGACGGTGGTAGAAGGCAATGTAATCTGCAGCGGCACGGTAAGGATCGACGGCAAGGTGAAAGGCGACGTGACGGCAAAAGGGGATATATATATCGGTAAATCCGCATCGGTCATTGGGGATTTGAGCGCAGACAATGTAGACGTATCCGGTAGCATCGAAGGCAACGTGGCGGCAAAAGGCATCCTCAGGATGCATTCCTCTGCAAACCTTACAGGTGACATTCAGGTCCACAGCTTTGTGGCCGATGAAGGCGCTCTCTTCCACGGGAATTGCAGCATGGCCGAATTAACCGCTGATGAGGGCCGGTATACCGATGCCTCTATTGAGGGTAAGCACTACGGCAAAAATAAGAAGCATCATTCAAAAGACTACATTAAAAGCGGGACTGCCGAAGAATCATACGACGAAGAGCACTAGAAAACATATAAAACATTAGAAAACACTGGAATCAGCGTTTCTATTACCGGATTATCTTGACGCTAACATGACATATACGCATATCGCCGATAGAATCAGCAATAACCGGAAAAGAAGGTTCAGGCTTTTGACGTTGCGCCTTTTAAAGTACCATAGGCGTCTGGATATTGTCGTGCGACGATTCATCATAAATCATAATACGGAAAATAGTTTCCAGATGTTACATACCCGAATTAACTGCGTGGCTTTGCCCGCCGCGTTCCGCCCATAAGCGGAAATTTTCGTAATATGATATAATTAAGCATGATATTTATTGCATGATATTTAGCTGATAAATCCGGAGGGTTTCGATTTAATGGCCTACTTAAGAAGAACAGGTAACGGCAAAAAGGGTGCAAACAGCGGCAAAAGGGTCTCAGGCAAGGTTGCCGGCAAAGGCACCGGCGCCGGCGCAGACAGGGGCGCAGGCAAGGGCGCAGGCAAGGGAGCCGGAAAGGCCCCCCGCCGTAAAAGATCCCCTGCCGTGCGAACTATATTGATATCGCTTAAAATAATTGTTGTTATAATACTTGCAATCATGTTTTCCGCCGCAGGCATCATCGGCGGCGCGATAATCGGCTATTCGACGACGGCGCCCGATATCACCGACGAGCAGCTGAGCCTCAAGACGCTGACTACGTTCATTTATGACGAAAAAGGCAATATCATTGCAAGGCTGACGGGACGCGACAACAAGAACATGGAGAGAGTCGACTACAAAGACATCCCCAAGTTTCTGGAAGACGCTTATATTTCGATCGAGGACGAACGTTTCGAACAGCATAAGGGCGTTGACCTGCAAGGATTCATACGCGCGGTGTTCAGGAAGCTCACGAATCCGTCGGCCCCCATGCAGGGCGGAAGCACAATCACAATGCAGCTGGTGAGGAACATCACAGGAAGGTTCGAAAGGACAATACCAAGGAAGGTACAGGAATGCTGGGCTGCATATAAACTCGAACTCCGGATGCCCAAGTGGAAGATCCTCGAATCATACATGAATATTATCTTCATGGGGCATAGCTGCTATGGCGTGCAATCCGCGTCCAAGACCTATTTCGGAAAGAGCGTGAAGGAACTGTCGCTGGCGGAGTGTGCGTTCCTTGCGGGCATAACAAACAGCCCGGGGGATTATGATCCGTTCACCGAAGAAGGATTGGAAAACGCAAAGAAGCGTGAATTATTGATATTGGACAAAATGCTTGAACTCGGGCGTATCGACCAGGCGCAATACGATCAGGCCGTCAAGGAAGAGATCAATATAGTCGATCCTGAGGAGAGGATCTCGACCACCACGGTACAATCTTATTTCGTCGATCATGTAATAAACGAACTGACCGCAGATATCGCGACCCAAAAAAACATATCCAAACAGATGGCGATGAATATCATCTACAACAACGGCCTAAAGATATACACCACTCAGAATTCCGATATACAGGCATGCGTTGACGAGATCTTCACCGACGATAAGTACTTCCCGATGATAAATACCGAGGCAAAGAAGCTTCAGGAGCATCCCCAGGCTGCAACAGTCATCATAGACCACAAAAGCGGGCAGATAAAGGCAATGTACGGCGGTTATGGTGAGAAAAAAGGAAGCAATACGCTCAATAGGGCCACCCAATTAAAAAGGCAGCCGGGTTCAAGCATCAAACCTATCGCCGTTTACGGCCCGTCCATTGACCTGCGGTTGATCACTCCGGCGACCATTATTGATGATGTGCCGGTATATATGATGACTACGGGCAAAGACAAGGACAAACCGTACCCTACTAACTACGACGGCGACTACAACGGCCTCACAAGCGTAAGGAATGCGCTGAGGGCTTCCATTAACACAGTGGCGGCTCGGATATGGCGCGATATACTCGGACCCGACCGCTCGATCGAATACCTCAAGAAGGCGGACATCGACCGTTCCGACGAGAAGTACGTTTCGCTCGTGATGGGCGGCCTGTATACGGGAGTCAGCCCGTTGCAGATGGCGGCGGCTTATATACCGTTTGCCAATAAAGGAATATACTACAAGCCCATTTCATATACGAAGGTTGTGGACAGCGACGGAAAGACCCTAATCGAGAAAAAGTCCGAATATAACCCGGTCTATGAAGAGGTCAGCGCTTATGTGATGACGAATATGCTGAAGGAAGTGGGCACGCCGACTGCACACATC
>CAZCKQ010000202.1:0-3602 GCA_964499315.1 uncultured Eubacteriales bacterium
TGTCGGGCATTTTTTTTAATTCTTCCGCTATATTGAACATGTCTGCCGGCCTCAAGACCGCTTTGATAATTTGATAATTATAACATCTAATTATAACATCCTGTTTTCATAAATATCAACCGTCAGCGAATCCTTATCCAGGGTAATCCTGAACATTATCGGATATTTGCGGTTGTTCCTGAACTTGAGGTCAGCCTTCCCGTACGCTACCGTAGCATCATCGCCCCTGTCGACATACGGTACTTTTTTTGAATGGAGGTGCCTTTCGGTTATATCGAGCCCGCAGGACAACGCTGAATTGTAAATCGTGGTCGAAAGCTGGCATATGCCGCCGCCGACGCCATATCCTCCTTTTGGCCCGTCCTCGGTGCTAATAATTATGGGAGCCTCTTCATAGCCTTTTGCACCCGTCCTTCTGCCGACTATTCCGTTGAAAGAAAATTCAGATTTGGGAGGTATGACGCATTTACTGATTTTTTCCGACGCAAGCCTTATGTTGTTGACCCTTGATTCCTGATCATCGTATAAGGTCGTGGTATATGTGCCGATTTTCACCATCGAATCCATGACCATTTTATCCGTTACCGCCGGATCGACAAAATCGACCTGCAATTTGACATCGGTACCTTTTTCAGCCTGAAGCAGCTTCTCGAGCGTGGCTTCGACATCAACCCTCGTTCCTTTGACTGCGCGGACCAATTCAAAAGTGCCCGGCTTTACGGCGGCATTTACCGGTGGTTTATCCCTTTTTTCCGCCTGCTCCTCAATCGCCTTTCTTGCATCTTCCTCCGAAAAACCCCCTACGTCCTGCCCTTCAAGAGTGACGTCCTTCTTCACACGCTGCCCCACCTGCAGCAGGCTGCACGCGGAGACGGCCAGGATCAAAGCCGAGGCGGCAAAGCATATAAATGCTGTTGCTACGATTTTATTAAATTTTTTATACTTTGTTTTATGCTTTTTCATATCACAAATAATATTCAACATCAGGCGCCGGTTGATTCGTTGAAAATGTTAGACAATATGTTTTATAATGGTTTCATGGGCTTGATTGTTGAGAGCGATTCCGGCAAATGTACGATAGCCGATAAATACACTATTGCAGATACGTTTTTAACCAGATTTTTGGGACTGATGGGTAAAAGAGCGCTTCCGCCCGGATTTGCGTTAATTTTAAAGCCATGCAACTCCATACATACATTTTTTATGAGATTCCCAATCGATGTAGTTTTTTTAAATTCCGAAAACAAAGCCATCCATCTCATAAGATGCATCAAACCGTGGCGCATCTCCCGAATAATAAGCAATGCGGCTTGCGTCGTCGAATTACCGTGCGGCTTGATAGACTCATCGAATATTAAAGTCGGAGACAGGATAATCTTCAGCTGAAATTTTTCATTTCATATTTCCTGACAAAAAGAGCTGCATGGATTATCGGCAAACCATCATGCAGCTCTGTTCTTTTCAATATTTACTTATGCGATTTCCCAATATACGATTACGATTACTCTATGATTTCGGTAACCGTACCGGCGCCGACGGTCCTGCCGCCCTCACGGATAGCGAACTTGAGCCCGACTTCCATCGCGATGGGGGTTATGAGCTTGATCGTCATATTAATGTGGTCGCCCGGCATAACCATTTCCACTCCCTGAGGAAGCTCGGTAACTCCGGTAACGTCGGTCGTCCTGAAGTAGAACTGCGGCCTGTATCCGTTAAAGAACGGGGTATGCCTTCCGCCTTCTTCTTTTGTCAGGACATATACCTGACCTTTGTAATGGGTATGGGGCTTGATCGAACCGGGTTTGGCTATAACCTGTCCTCTCTCGACCTCGTTGCGCTGTATGCCTCTCAGCAGGATACCGATATTGTCGCCTGCGACCGCCTGGTCGAGAAGCTTCCTGAACATTTCAACACCGGTGACAACGGTCTTCCTCGGGGTGTCCATCAGTCCGACGATCTCAACCTCGTCTCCGACTTTGACCACTCCTCTTTCAACTCTGCCCGTAGCAACCGTACCGCGGCCTGTGATCGAGAAGACGTCCTCGACGGACATTATGAATTGCTTGTCAACATCCCTCTTGGGCGTCGGTATATATTTGTCAACCGCATTCATCAATTCCCAAATGCACTTGTATTCGGGAGCGTCCGGATCCTTTGACTGCGATTCGAGAGCAACCAGCGCGGAACCCCTTATGATGGGTATGGTGTCACCCGGGAATTCATAAGAGCTCAAAAGTTCCCTGAGTTCCATTTCGACCAGCTCTATCAGTTCTTCGTCGTCTACCATATCACACTTGTTTAAGAAAACAACTATGTATGGCACCCCAACCTGACGAGCAAGAAGAATGTGTTCTCTTGTCTGAGGCATGGGTCCATCCGCTGCTGAAACTACGAGTATTGCGCCGTCCATTTGAGCCGCGCCGGTAATCATGTTCTTGATATAGTCGGCGTGTCCCGGGCAATCGACATGTGCATAATGCCTTGTTTCGGTATTATATTCCACGTGAGCTGTATTGATCGTGATACCCCTTTCCTTTTCCTCCGGGGCCTTGTCAATCTGATCATATGCCATAAAGTTGATGCTCGAATCCTTATATCCCAGCACCTTGGTAATAGCAGCCGTCAGAGTGGTCTTGCCATGATCGACGTGACCGATCGTTCCGATGTTGATGTGTGGTTTTGTTCTTTCAAATTTGGCTTTGGCCATTATTAAATCTCCTCCTCATATCAGTGTGCTAATAACTTCAGGAATTATACATTATTTTAAGCTATTCCTGAACAGTATGCAATATTTTATTACATAATCATCAGTACAGATTTCTGTATACTTGCAGGTACTTCCTCATAGTGGCTGAATTGCATTGTGAACGTACCTCTTCCCTGGGTCATCGACCTTAATACCGTCGCGTAACCGAACATCTCGGAAAGCGGAACGTGCGCGGTGATCACCTGCGCGCCCGACCTTGCATCCATACCGTCGATATGACCTCTCCTTGAGTTCAAATCGCCCAGGACCTCACCCATATAATCCTCAGGTATGACTACATCTACCCGCATCACAGGTTCAAGCAATACCGGATCGGCTTTCCTGCATCCATCCTTGAAGGCCATGGACGCGGCAATCTTGAATGCCATCTCCGATGAATCGACCTCATGATATGAACCGTCATAAACAGTCACCTTGACGTCAAGTACGGGAAATCCTCCCAAGACTCCATTATTCATGGCGTCGCGCACTCCCTCGTCGATTGCAGGGATATACTCCTTGGGTATGACACCGCCGGTTATCGCATTTGCAAAGGTGTAGCCTGATCCTTTTTCCTGGGGTTCTATCTCCAGCCAGCAATGGCCGTATTGGCCCCTGCCTCCGGACTGTCTGACAAAACGTCCTTCCGCCTTGACAGCTTTTGTGATAGTCTCCTTATAAGCGACCTGGGGTTTGCCCACATTTGCTTCAACCTTGAATTCCCTGAACAGCCTGTCCACGATGATTTCCAAATGCAGCTCTCCCATACCGGAAATGATGACTTGCCCGGTATCAGGATTGGTGCTGGTTTTGAAAGTCGGATCCTCTTCTGAAAGCTTTTGCATCGCTATCGCCA
>CAZCKQ010000203.1:0-3575 GCA_964499315.1 uncultured Eubacteriales bacterium
AACATGATCGGCGATGATGTATTGTATGACGAGAGGACGACGCCGGAATCTTACGATCTGCAGTAACTACTCGCGCTGCTGGTGGAAAAAGGCGTGGACAGCGTTGTAATGGAGGTCTCTTCACAGGGGCTTACCCTTCATAGAGTGGATTGCTGCGATTATCATACCGGGGTTTTTACGAATCTGTCCAGAGACCATATAGGGCCGATGGAGCATGAATCGATGGATGAATATTTTAATGCCAAACTCAAACTTTTCGATAAGTGCCGCTTCGGTCTTGTCAATGCCGATAATGAGTTCGGACGCAAGGCGCTCTCAAGCATAAAATGCCCGGAAGTATTAAAATACGGCATAGAATACGGGGCTGATATTAAAGCGGATAATATTATCAAGAAGCCTGGATCAGTTGAGTTCGATATTGCCTCGCCTTGGTGGGCCGGAAGGTTATCCGCCGGTATCCCCGGTACATTCAGCGTCTATAATTCGCTTGCGGCGGCGGGGGCTGCAGGTATATGCGGAGTGACACTGGATTGCGTCCGCGAAGGCATCAAACAAATCCGTGTAAGCGGACGGGTCGAGGTCGTGGGATCGGATCCGGAGTTGACGGTGATCGTCGATTATGCTCATACGCCCGACAGCCTTCAGAATATACTATCGACAGTGAAGGAAAACACTATAGGGAGGCTAGTTTGTGTATTCGGCTGCGGAGGGGACAGGGACAAGGCAAAGCGTCCGTTAATGGGCGAAATATCCGGGACCGTATCGGATTTTACGGTCATCACATCCGATAATCCAAGGACTGAGGTTCCGGAAGACATCGTCAGTCAGATAGAAGAAGGCGTGAAAAAAACAGGTGGCAAATATATTGCCATTGTCGACAGGAAAGAGGCAATCAGGTTCGCAATAATGAACGCAAAGCCCGGCGATACTGTAGTTATTGCGGGTAAGGGGCATGAGACTTATCAGCAGTTCAAAGACACCACCATTCATTTTGATGACAGGGAAGTCGCCCGGGAGATACTGAATGAGCGGAAAGGGAAAGGCGGATAACCCGATATGGATAATGCATCCGATTTCATGAGCGTTAGCGATGTATGCGCGGCAACCGGCGGCATATTAGAATCGGGCAATCCTGAAATCGTATTTTCCGGTATTTCAACAGACGCTCGAACAATAAAACCTGGTGATCTTTTTATTGCGCTCAAAGGCGCAAGATTCGACGGACACGATTTTATCGGCGATGCTGCCGGAAAGGGCGCGGCAGGCGTCCTTGTTTCCCGGGCTGATGACGGGACTTTATCTGCAATACCCGGTTCAGGCGCAGCCATCAGGGTCAGGGATACCATAAAGGCATTGGGTGATCTTGCCGCATGGCACAGGAGAAGATACCGGCTGCGTGTGGCGGCAGTGACCGGAAGCGTGGGTAAGACTACAACAAAGGATTTTATTGCGTCAGTCCTGGCCAGCCGGTATAAAGTACTGAAATCGGAAGGCAATTTTAATAACGAGATCGGACTGCCATTAACAATTTTTAATTTAGATGCTTCATATAATGCGTTGGTCGTGGAAATGGGTATGAGAGGCGCAGGTGAGATACGGAGGCTATCGGAGATTGCCAAACCTGATGTGGCCGTTATCACCAATATCGGGATATCCCATATTGAAAAGCTCGGTTCAATGCGTAATATACTGGAAGCCAAGCTCGAAATATCCGATGGAATGGGCGACGGAGCACTGTTATTGCTTAATGGCGACGACCCTATGCTTTCAGGTGTAGAATGCCCAAAGGGGCGGAAGATGGCTTTCTATGGAACAAGGGAAGGACTTGAATACAGAGCGGGTAATATAAGGATGTCCGAAAAAGGCGGCATGGTTTTCGATGTGGCCTGCGGCAAGGGCAGTTATGAGTTTTATATTAACCAGCCGGGTCTCCATAATGTATATAATGCTTTAGCTGCCATTACGCTCGCAATGGAAGAAGGATTTTCAACTGAAGAGATTGCATCGGGCCTCGACAGGTATGCGCCCGGAAAGATGCGCCTTAATATTATCGATAACGCACGCTTCAAGATAATAGACGATACCTACAATGCCAGCCCGCAATCGATGAAGGCTGCAATGGATGTGCTTTCAGCTATGAAAGGCTCACGCAGGATCGCGGTTCTCGGTGAGATGCTTGAAATGGGAGAATGGGCTTATGATGCACATAAAGATGCAGGAAGGTCGGCAGCCCTCGCGGGAGTGGACATCCTGATTTGTGTGGGCGGTAATTCCGTATATATTTCTGAAGGCGCGATCGAGTCAGGCATGGCGGCTGACAAAGTGTTTCACTTTAATAGCAAAAGCGATGCTATCGTTTTTTTGCATGACCTGATGAAGGACGATGATATAGTCCTTGTAAAAGGATCCAGAGGTACCAGAATGGAAGAAGTAGTAGCCTTTCTTGCTTCAGATCCGAATAAAGAAACGGGGGGCTCTGACAATTGAAATTCACGTTTCCGGTCCAAATAGCGGCTTTTTTACTTGCGTTTATTACTTCGGCACTTTCGGGAATTGCATTGGTTCCCATTCTTAAAAAGCTAAAAGCAAGACAAACGGTACGTGACGACGGACCGGCCACTCATCTGAAAAAAACAGGGGTTCCCACAATCGGCGGTCTTATTTTCATGATTCCCGTCGTTGCGCTTTCAATTATCTACAGCGCCCGGTTTCCTGAAATCCTCGCGCTGATGCTGGTTACCGCAGGATTCGGGATCGTGGGTTTTACCGATGATTATATAAAAATAAGCAGGAGGAGCAAGGACGGGCTAAGGCCAAAGCAGAAACTGCTGGCTCTCCTTGTTATTGCGATAGCCTTCACATTTTACGTTGTCTTTTTCACAAATGCCGGGACTTCCATGACCATTCCTTTTGCAAATCCATCCCAGGGCACTCAATTTCCGGCCATACTATTTATTCCCTTCATTGTTTTTGTATTCCTGTGCACCACTAACGGGGTGAACCTTACAGACGGACTGGACGGACTTGCCACCAGCGTTACGCTTGTCATAATGGTCTTTTTCGCAGTATTGGCCGGTATACAAAGCGATTGGGAATATATAAGGGTTTTTTCATCTCTGCTGGCAGGAGGCTGTCTTGGGTTTTTGATTTTTAATTCATACCCCGCGAAGGTGATAATGGGGGATACAGGCTCTCTTGCCCTTGGAGGCGCCGTTGCAGCAATTTCGGTAGTAATGGGGATACCGTGGATAATACTAATAGTAGGGATAATATTTGTTATAGAAACACTTTCGGTGACTATCCAAGTCATATCTTTCAAGGCGACAGGCAAACGTGTATTCAAAATGGCGCCTCTGCATCATCATTTTGAATTGTCAGGCTGGTCGGAAAGAAAAGTGGTCATGGTTTTTACCGCTATAACGATAATATCCTGTATACTTGGTTTTTTTACAGTTAATTTGAAATAATTATAGAGTATAAAGGGAAAGAGTGAGTGTGTTCATGGCTAAATCAAAAAAAGTCTTTGATTTTTGGATATTCATCATCGTACTGATTCTCACTGCCTTGGGAATAAT
>CAZCKQ010000204.1:0-3562 GCA_964499315.1 uncultured Eubacteriales bacterium
CCAGAAGCGGGGCTATAAGCATTATTTCTTCATTATCGCCATATATTTCGTCAAGTTGAGACAACGGCAAAGGATTTTGGCCGTAACCGGCTTCAATCGTAAATCCCGGCCTGTTGAATTCATAAATGAACCAGTCTTTGAAACCCGCATATGAGTCTTCCGGGACCGTTTCAGCCAGCGCATACCCGCTTGCCGCGGAAAACAGGCTGGCGATGACAGAAGATTTGGATGGATTGCAATCGAGGTATTTCCAATATATCTCCCTTCCCTGGGTATGATAGGCGATGACCAGCCGGAAATCATGCTGCCTTGTAAATTCGGCCATCGCATAAGCTTCCGGTTCGGAAAGCGGGGCTTCGCCCGCATGTCGGGACGGCGAGGGAGACGTCGCATTGAAGCGGGATTCATATTTTTTTGCCTTCTCCCATCCTGCGGGATAATTCAGATTCAGGTCGACGCCTCTAATATTTGCCTTCCATTGGCTCATCCCGCCGTTTATCACATAGTCCACACCGTCGGGATTCACCATAGGCGCCATATAGATGCTGCACTTCTCATAAATATTTGATATATCATAACACTTTAATTTTAAGCCTCTGACATATGCGTCAAGGAAACGGGAAGCGAATTTCATAAGCAACATGGATGTAATCCATTCATTCGCGTGGTGCGATGCGTTATAAAAGACTTGAGCTGGACCGTATCCCAGCCTGATATAATACAGGTCCTTCCCCATTATGCTTTTACCGGCCATTCCCGTTTCTATGAAAGGGTATTGCGCCTTAAGAGATTTTATATCACGCTCAAGCGCCGCATAATCGTATCCCCATGAAGAATTGCCCGTATCCGTCATGCCTGGGATCCTCCGGATGGTATTCATATTGTCACAATTAAAATATATTAGGATGGCAAATCCATCATTCCATACAAAAAAAATGCCCGCACCTTAAATCCGGTACAGGCTTTACTTGCTCTTTTCTTTTGTATTTTCAACTTAAAATAAGTTGTTGCGTCTTTTGTTCCTTTTCGTGGTTTTCTTTTGCAATTTAAAACTTATAACTTTTGTATTTTTGTATTTTAACTTTAGTAACCAACCTTTACTTAATTAAATTATAGAAGGGATTTTCTTAAATAGGAATAGGCAAAAAATCTCATTTTTCGACAAACATATATAGTGCTAAGGTCCTATTACACATAGGTATTAAGCATTATATAATTTGATTACAAATTATAACTGTTGTATACTGGATGAAGCGCAAATGATAGCGACTGCGCAATAAGCAAACAGATAAGGTGGTCTTCCGGTGAATGAGAACAACCGGCTTTCCTTGTTTCTGAGCGGAGAAGAAGCGACGGATTTTTTTGAGATAGGCAGACTTCTGACTACAGAAAAAGATATATCCAGGCTTTTCGAAAAAATCATACAGAGCAGCATGAAGCTTACTTCGAGCAATTCAGGCGCCATTTATGTTATTATGGAAACAGATACCGCAAAACTATCGAGTGTCTCAGGATCCGATGTTGAAGGCAAGTCACTCCAATTGGCAATAGTATGGAACGACAACAATGCAAGAATGCCTTATCATCCCAGGCTCGAAATAACCGCGGATAAAATAGCGGGTTACGCCGTGTTGACCGGAAAGGCGCTGAGGATCGACGATGTTTACAAGCTGGACCCCGCTTCCGGCATAATCCACGATATAGAGCTTGAACGCAGATCCGGCTTCAGGACGAAATCCGTATTGTGCCTTCCCATGAAAAACCGTTCTGAGAAAATAACCGGCGTAATACTTCTTGTAAACAAACGCAAAGGAAGACTAATAATACCCTTTGCAAAACAGGACGAGACGCTCATGAACTCACTCGCCGGGCAGGCGGCGGCAGCACTCGAGAACATCATTCTTTACCGCGGTCTTCAGGATCTTCTGGAACAATATATTGTTCAGAACAAAAGGCTTGACGAATTGAGTACAAACATATTGAAAGCCCATGAAGAGGAACGGAAAAGGATAGCGAGAGAGATACACGACGGCCCGGCGCAATCAGCGGCAAGCCTGTCGTTCAAACTTGAAATAATCCGGAGACTGCTTGAATCGGACAATAGGGAAAACCTTTACACAGAGATAGACAAGCTTGGCGAAAACATCAGGGCAGTGGTAAAAGAAATCCGAACGATAATATATGATTTAAGACCAACCCTCCTTGACGAAGGACTAAAGTCCGCAATCGAAGCAAGGCTCAAGACATTCAGCGAAAACTCCGGCATCAGCACGGTATTCAGGAGCGAGGGCGATGACTCCGGCATAGAATACTACCTTTCCTCGACTATTTACAAAGTGGTACAGGAAGCGCTAACAAATATACAAAAGCATTCACATGCCCAAAATGTGACGGTCGATCTGAATATCCTGAAAGGATGTATAAAAGTCGCAATAACCGACGATGGCAAAGGATTCGACACAAACCGCATAATATACGGCAAAAAGCCCGGTTTTACCGAGAGAGGGTTTGGCATGCAAGGGATGAAGGAGCGCATTGAGATCATCCACGGGAAAATCAGGTTCGAATCGTCACCCGGTAACGGCACCGCCATAACAATTGATATCCCGATTGATATCCCACACGAAATGATATAGCGCCTATTTGCCTATTTGCCTATTTGCCCGATAAGCGCGTCATCCCTTTGAAAATCCTGCCGACAGATTTGTAGATAGCAAATGTAAGTATTGAATTTACGGCCGATTTTATCAGGTTGAACGGTATGATCGCCGGCACGAGCAAGCCCGCGACCGCATCGTAAGGCATATTAAAGAACCTTACCGTAAAAAACAGATTGGCAGGCACCATTATGGCGGTCATTGCCAAAGAGCCGCATATAAGGCCTGCTATAGCACCTTTCTTATTATGGAACCTCTTATAGATAAGCGCCGCGACGACGGCCAAAGTACCCGTCGCTATCATATGCATGACAAATCCGACCCATCCGCTCCCGGCACTGACGGTGAATGCCTGCACAAGCGCCATTACCGCCGCTACGATCAACGCCTCCAGCGGACCGTATAAGAAGCCTGCGATCAAAACGGGCACATCCGCCGGCTCATATTCAAGAAAAGCCGCTCCGGGTATGATAGGAAACCTGACCAGCAGCATGAGCACTGTCGAGAGCGCCGCAAGCATACCCATTTTGACCATTTTGTCCGTAGAAATCTTCATATTGACCATCCTTTCGTTCCAAACAAATAAAAAACCCCGGGAAGATACCCCAGGGTTGATGATTATTATAAAATAATCTCTGATCTTCTTTCATCCAGACTTTACTGTCGGCTCCGGAATCTAACCGGATCTGCTTGCGCTCGCGGGCTAACGTAAAAACGCTTTACCGCCGGTAGGGAATCTCACCCTGCCCTGAAGACCTTGTAACAGATTATAACACGGCAGGCTTGTGATAATCAAGGCAAAATATTAATCCGTCAAGGTTATCCGGCGGATGCTTCATACGGGACCATCGTGCCCTAATTGCCTGTGCGCCAGGACCTTTTTTTTTGTCGCGCCCATATAATCG
>CAZCKQ010000205.1:0-3538 GCA_964499315.1 uncultured Eubacteriales bacterium
TGAAACAAGCATTAAGGTGAATTTATGAGAATACTTGGTATTGATTACGGTGAAAAAAGAACAGGCCTTGCCATCAGCGATCCGTTCGGATGGACTTCACAGGGTCTTGATACCATAGAATATAAAAGTCTTCAAAATGAGCTTCTGGTCAAGATCGCAAAGATAGTGCATGATTATGATGTGGAAAAGGTCGTCGTGGGATATCCTTTAAGAATGGACGGCACTATCGGGCAAAGGGCCGAAAGGACAAGGGAATTTGCCGACAGGCTGCACAAACACCTCGGTATTGAGGTCATTCTCCACGACGAGAGGTACAGTTCGTCCGCAGCATCCAGGACGCTGCACGAGGCGGGCGTCAAGACCGGCAGGAATAAAAAACTTGTTGACAGACTTGCTGCGGTCCATATGCTTCAGGGATATCTTGACAGTGTGAAAAAATAAATTGCGTAAAGGTGTTTTGAGGATGGTATAATAATTTACGCAAGAGATACCAATGATCGAATCTTAATAAGCGGAGGTCATTTATGGACAGAAAAGACGACGTCCTGGTACTTATCGATGAAGAAGGTGCCGAAGAGCAATATGAACTCCTTGACTCTTTTGAGCTTAACGACGCGGAATATGTGGTGCTGCTTCCGTTCGCCGGATATGAAGACGGTGAGATTGAATACGCGGACGACGATGACGAGATGGAAGATGAGGAGGTCATCATACTCAAGAAGGAGCATAGCCGGAACGGCGAGGACGTATTTGTGACAGTTGAAGATGAGGAAGAGCTTGATACGGTTTTTGAAGAATTCAACCAGAGAATGGAAGAAAATCTTGATTATGAAAATGAAGACTAGCATCATCATTATCATTGTACTGATATTATCGCTTCTTTGCGGGTGCAGCATTACAGGCAATGATCACCCGAATACCGGTGATTTAAGCAATACCGCAGAAAATGAAAATTCAGCCGAAGATACGGCGCATGAGAGCTCCGGTGAACCTGACAGCCAGCAGACCGGCGAAGCTACCGGTGAACAAAACAAATATGCAGACCCGGGGAACATACACTTCACCATGCCGCAGGAAGGCACGAGGCCTGTCGCCGTCATGATAGATAACGAAGGGAAGCTCAGTTATCCTCAGGGCGGGATCAACATGGCTCAGGTGGTCTACGAAGCCGTGGCTGAGAACGGCGAGACCAGGATGATGCCGCTTTTCTGGGGGGCGGAGCAGGGGCAGATAGGCCCGGTCAGGAGCTCCAGACATTATTTCCTTGATTATGTATTGGAGAATGATGCTATTTATGTGCACGTAGGATGGAGTCCGAGGGCGCAATACGATATCGGAGTGCTAAAACTGAACAACATAAACGGTGTTGCTAACAGCGGCAATATTTTCTTTGATTTGACTTCGGACAGGTCCAACTATCAGGATACATACACTACCATGGAAAAGATCAATGCCTATATAGACAAGGTCCGCTACAGGACAGACACTAAAAAAGAGCCTGTCTTCAAATACGGCGCGGATATCGGCGCGCACAGTCAAATGCCGGAACAGGCAAAACAAGCTTTGAAAATAAAGATCGATTATTCCCGCTGGTATTCGTGCGGTTATGAATATGATTCGATTTCAGGCGAGTATATCAGGATCAGGAACGGTAAACCCCATATAGAGAAGACGACCGGAGAGCCGTTGATCACGAAGAACGTTATCATACAATATGTCGAGAACTGGACGATAAAGGGTGACAAACAAGGCAGGCAGGATCTCAGGACCGTAGGTTCGGGCAAAGGGTATTTTGTGACTCAGGGTAAGGCAGCCGGCATCACATGGTCTAAGGCCGGAAGATCGTCTCCCACTGTTTACGCATATGCCGATGGGACGCCTGTCGTTTTCAATCCCGGCGTGATTTGGGTGCAGATCGTACCTTTGTACAGCAAAGTCATTATTGAATGATGATATTTAAAAATGATAATAGATGATGTGGAGGGGGTTTTATGGGTAAAAAGTATGCGGTCGGCGTTGATTTCGGCACGCTATCAGGCAGGGCGCTCCTTGTTGAGGTTGAAACAGGAAGGGAGATAGCCACGGCTGTGAAAGAATATCCTCACGCCGTAATGGACAAGTATCTGCCTGACGGTGTTACAAAGCTGCCCCCGGATTGGGCGTTGCAGCATCCTGACGATTATCTCGAAGTGTTCAGGTCCACCATACCGGAAGTCTTGAAAAAATCCGCTGTGGATCCTGCCGATGTAATCGGGGTAGGGATCGATTTTACGGCCTGTACGGTCATGCCTGTCGATAAGCAGGGCACCCCGCTTTGTTTCAAGGATGAGTATAAATCAAATCCGCACAGTTATATCAAGCTTTGGAAGCACCATGCCGCCCAGGATGAAGCCAACATGCTGAACGAGATAGCTTCCCGCCGCAAGGAGGATTTCCTGCAGAGGTACGGCGGCAAGATCTCATCAGAGTGGCTGGTCCACAAGGTGTGGCAGGTATTGAACGAGGCGCCGGAAATATACGAAGCCGCGGATAAATTCATCGAGGCTGCCGACTGGGTCGTGTGGCAGCTCACCGGCGAAGAGAAGAGAAATAGTTGCACAGCCGGTTACAAAGCGCTCTGGAATAAACAAAAAGGCTATCCTTCCGATGAATTCTTCAAAGCGCTTGATCCAAGGCTTGAAAAGCTGGTCGATGAAAAATTGAGCCGCTCAATATATCCTCTCGGGGCTAAAGCCGGCGAGATAACGAAAAATGCCGCAAAACTGACGGGGCTTGCGGAAGGCACGGCAGTTGCGGTGGCAAATGTCGATGCGCACGCCTCGGTGCCCGCGGTCGGCATAACGCAACCCGGCAAGCTGCTCATGATAATGGGGACATCGACATGCCACATGGTGCTTGGATGTGAAGAGAAGGAAGTGCCCGGCATGTGCGGCGTCGTCGAAGATGGGATCATAGCAGGCTATATGGGCTTCGAAGCCGGTCAGTCATGCGTGGGAGACCATTTCGACTGGTTTGTGAAGAATTGTGTCCCGCCGTCATATTTCAAAGAAGCTGAACAGAAGAAGATAGATATACACATGCTTCTCACCGAGAAGGCAGCATTGCTCAAACCCGGTGAAAGTGGGCTTCTGGCGCTCGATTGGTGGAACGGCAACCGTTCGGTCTTGGTGGACGCCGAGCTGACGGGTATGATTGTCGGATGCACGCTCCTTACAAAACCCGAAGAGATATACAGGGCCCTTATTGAGGCGACAGCATTCGGCACCCGCATGATAGTGGACACCTTCCAGAAGAACGGTGTGCAGATAAACGAGCTTTATGCGTGCGGCGGCATAGCGGAAAAGAATGAATTCATAATGCAGGTTTATTCGGATGTGACAAACAGGGAGATCAGGATATCCGGGCCGCCAAAAACCCCAGCGCTGGGGTCAGCGATGTTCGGCGCCGTAGCGGCGGGCAGCGGGCGCGGCGGTTATGACAGCATTATGGACGCCGCAAAAAAAATGGCTAAGATCAAGGATAAGTATTACAAACCTAA
>CAZCKQ010000206.1:0-3530 GCA_964499315.1 uncultured Eubacteriales bacterium
CCGATTTTGAAATCGTCAAGGCATTGGCGGACGAAGCGGATGCCCTGAGCGACAAGAGCCCCGGAAATAATTATCATATCGGGGTGGTCCAGAGCAAAGACAGCTTCTACGGCGAGACAAACCCTGAGACCATGCCGATTTCCGATGCCTTGCAGAAACGCTGGGAATCATATATCCGACTTGGCTGCCTGGCCAGTGAAATGGAGTGCGCGTCGATATTCTCCGTTGCGCTGACAAGAGGCGTGCGCGCAGGCGCGGTGCTATTATCTATCTGGAATGCCGAAAGTTCAAAGAAAAATGAAGAAAATCCTATCAACCCTGTCAATTTGGATACCGACAGGGCGATCCGATGTTCGATTGGTGCAATCAAAAGTCTGATTTGTAAAAAATGAACACGTAAATAGGAAATATTTGTTGATAAATTCTATGGTTTCTGATAGAATGTGATAAATTAATAATGTATCACCCCTATTAGCCCCCTACTTTTATTGAAGGGGGTTATTTTTATTTCTGAAATTCACAATACGGCAAAGGTTGCATACGATAGAATAGGCAGTCATTATGTAAAGTCCGCTCTAAGTTGCATTATTTTTAAAGGGGTGAAATTATATGTTTAATCTATTAAATGATTTACAGTTGTCAAAAAATTTTAAACTGTCGGAGTTCCTGTGTCATGACGGCAGCAAGGAACTTATGCTTGATATGCGATTGGTGGAGCGCCTGCAGCAGCTGAGGGACAGTATCGGTAAACCGATTACTGTCGCCAGCGGGTACCGGAATCCCGAGTATAATGCAAAAATCGGAGGTGCGCCGGGGTCGTTTCATATGAGAGGTATGGCCGCGGATATCAAGGTGCCGGACATGACTCCTTTAGAGGTGGGGCATGCCGCCGAGAAGGTCGGATTCCTGGGTATCGGAGTGTACACACATGACGGCAGCAGCTTCACGCATGTCGATACCCGGGATTATAAGAGCTACTGGGTTGATGATACCGGCCATAAGCTGATCAAGGTTGATATGCTGCAGCAGGAGCAAGCTAAGTATTTTTCTATTTCTGTCACCGAGGTGGCCGAGATACCGCCGCTCGATGTAAAGGCGGCTCTGGTGTATACGGCCGGTAAAAAAATTAAACATGACAGCTTTGTTAACGGCACTTATTATTGGTACAAAGCTCAGGACAGGAAATATTATCCCATCGGTTGGATCGTCAGCGAAGGCAAGATATTGAACGGGTATGACGGCGACGAAATACTGCCCGGAGGCCAGATCCGGAAGAAGGGTACATTCTTGATCTTCAAGAGCGGTAAAGTCGAAGTCAGAAACATGTCCAATCTGGAAATCAAGGCGATTTGCGGGGATCTGTGGTTCTGTATTCAAGGGTTTAATTTGTTTCCGCTTGACCTTGAGGGGGAAGGTTACAATCCCGATGAAGTCGGCAGGACTACATGGCGTCCGGCCATAGGGTATAAAGCAGAGAAAAATAGAGTTGTCATCGCAGTCAGACCGGAGACGGATGCGGCCCGAATTGAGCAGACGATGAAGAGTCTGGGCTGCTCCGGCGCCATTGGCCTGGACGCCGGAGGCACTTGCAGTGCCCGCTTTGGCGGCAGAGATATCCGGTTATCGGATTTGCTGCTGACTAATATTATTTATTGGTAAAAAAGAGCCGCGCATGTCTCAGAAGACACCGATGCCCCCGCTTATCCTAAGCGAGGGCACTCAAATTATAGTGCTTACTGTCTTTGGTCGGAGTGAGTGGATTTGAACCACCGGCCTCTTGGTCCCGAACCAAGCGCTCTAGCCAAACTGAGCCACACCCCGGCGATCTTAGGGTACAATTCCATATTATAAAGGATAATGTGCCGCAAGGCAACATCTAAGACCTCACATTCATATTATGTAAATGTAACTGTTATGAAAGTGAGATTCTAATAATGCTTAAACCGGTAAGGCATTTCAGTATTGCCGCAATTTCCATACCGATCGTCTATAACAAATGGGGAGATCACGACCCCAACGGCCTTATGTATGTATTAAAAGAAAATGAGGATGAAATTAAAAAACTTGTCGCCGAAAATCCATTTACTCCCGTAGACCTGGTGCAGCCTTTAGTAATCAGAGCCAATCTGGGGGATTTTATCATCGTGGATTTTTATAATAGCCTCAATAGGCGCGCATCGATCCACATACAGGATGTTGAATACGACGTGCTGACTTCCGACGGGGCAGCGGTCGGATATAACCCTGATACGACAACAGAATACAAGAAAAGGTATTATTGGTTTGCAGATAAAGAAGGGATATTCCTGTTCCACGATATGGCAGACCCAAGGAGCGGCGAAGACGCAACAAACGTACACGGGCTATTCGGCGCCCTGATCGTTGAGCCTGTCGGAGCCACATGGACCGACCCGGTCAATGGCGGAGAACTGAGGAGCGGATGTTATGCCGATATCCACCATCCGGCCATGCCTGATTTCAGAGAGTACGTTACGATATTTCATGACGAACCCGAAATACTGGATAGGAACGGCATCTTTCCTATCAGCCCTGAAACGGGGCAGCCTGAATCGACAATGCCGATAAACTACCGGTCTGAACCGATGAGAAACCGTCATCCCCATTGTCCCGGCTGCGCTGGCGAAGAGGTTTCATTAAGCTCCTGGGCGTTCGGCGATCCTGCAACCCCGATCCTGCGCGCCTATGTGGGTGACCCTGCTAAAATCAGGGTAATTCATGGAGGCGTCAAGGAAACGCACGTATTCCACCTTCATAATCATCAATGGTGGCTGGAGCCTGACGATCCGAAATCAACCATAATCGATTCCATATCATTCAGCCCCCAGCAATGCACGACGATAGTACCGCTATTCGGGGCAGGCAGCCTTAACGGCTGCATCGGTGATGTTATATGGCATTGCCACCTGTATCCTCATTTTGGCGAGGGAATGTGGGGATTATGGAGGATACTGGACAGGTTGGAGGACGGCACGAGACCATATCCTGACGGCAGCATGCCTCTCAGATTAATGCCGCTTCCCGACAGGACTCCGCCGCCGCTTCCCGATGAAGAGCACCCCGGTTTCCCGCGGTTCATATCGGGCATCCCGGGAGAAAAAGCCTTCAAGCCCCCTCTCGGAATAATAGGGCAGGAAGCAAGACCGCCTTCTTCTCTGGAAGAGGCCAACTTTGTTGAAAACGCTGTTCCGGGGGCGTTATACACCAGTACATGTCCGCTGGATGCTCCACTCAAAATATTTGAAGTCTCGCTGATCCAGCTTCCAATCATTTATAACAGCCAAGGGTGGCATGATCCCGAAGGCAGGATATTCGTGCTGAAAGAGGATAAAGAAGCAGTCATGAGCGGTGAGAAGGAGCCTGAACCTTTTGTTATCCGGGCAAATGAAGGGGATTGCATTGAAATCAGGCTTACGAATGAGCTTCCTGCGGAAATCGGAGGCAACGCTTTCCAGTTAAGGACAAGGACCACTGAAGCCGGCTGGCATATCCACCTTGTCAAATTTGATACG
>CAZCKQ010000207.1:0-1563 GCA_964499315.1 uncultured Eubacteriales bacterium
GAGGTGTATGCCAAACCCGGGGAGTATTGTGAAGTGTGTTTTATTGCGACCACCGAAAACGGGCCTATATCGATTGACGGTGTGGCATTGCAGCAGGAGGAGATCGCGAGGCTGTCGCAGATAGCCCGTATCGGGGAGAGCGGAACCGGAGAGAGCGGGATTGGCGAGAGCCGAGTCAGGGAGACCGGAATTGGGGATGCCGGAGCCGCGTCGGACGCCGGTGCAACGTCGGATGCCGGAACCGTGCCGGAAACCGGAGCTGGGTCAGAATCCAGAGCCACGCCAGCAGCTGGAGCCGCGCCAAAAGCCGGAGCCGCAGCGGATCCCGATTGGTTTATATCGAGCCTGCTGCTTGCAGCCGATTCTTTTATCGTAAAAAGGGAATCAAGCGGTTTGAGGACGATCCTCGCTGGTTATCCATGGTTCACCGATTGGGGCAGGGATGCGATGATAGCCTTGCCGGGGTTGACGCTGGCCACAGTGCGCTATGACGTGGCGAGGGACGTGCTGCAGACATTTGCCGGGAGCATCAGGGACGGGCTTGTGCCCAACATGTTTCCCGATGACGGAAGCGAGCCGGTTTACAATTCCGCGGACGCCTCGCTGTGGTTCATTGAAGCCGCAGCCAAATATGTCGAATATACCGGTGATTACGATTTCGTGAAAGACAACCTGTATGTCCGCATCAGGGAGATAATTGATTCATATGCCATAGGTACGCGTTCAGGCATCGGTATGACTGTAGACGGCCTTATCGAAGCCGGAGACGAAAACACGCAATTGACATGGATGGACGCGAAGGTCGACGGGAAAGCCGTCACGCCGCGGCATGGGAAGCCTGTCGAACTGAATGCCCTATGGTACAATGCATTGCTGGTGGCTTCCATGTTTGCCGCGAAGTTCGACGAAGGCGTCACCGCCGGGATTTATACGGGCATTGCTGAAAAGACAAAAAAATCTTTTGAAAATCAATTCTGGAATCCTGACAAGTTGTGCCTTTACGATGTTGTTTCAAGGCATTACAAGGATGACAGCATCAGACCCAACCAGATAATAGCATTGAGCCTCACCAATCCGGTCATCACAGGAGACATGGCCGGCAAAATAATCCTGACTGTTTGGGACAAGCTATATGCGACTTATGGATTGAGGAGCCTCGAGCAAGACAATCCGGGATACAAAGGCGTATACACCGGCAGCCAGGATGTCAGGGATGCCGCTTATCACAACGGTACTGCATGGACATGGATATTAGGCCATTTCATAACCGCATGGGCGAGGTCGATCGGGAGCTTTGACGGGGAATACGCGTTGCCCGCGGCGCTGCGCAGGTTCATAACGCCGTTTATGGACCACATGAGGGGCGCGGGGATAGGCAGCATATCTGAGATATTCGACGGTGACGGCCCTTTTATTGCCCGCGGCTGCATTTCGCAGGCCTGGAGCGTTGCTGAGATCCTCAGGGTGTGCATTGAAACAGGGTTGTATAAACTTAAAGGTGCGTAGGTTCGCATGTCGTTTGCCGCATCCGTGAAAAACGAAATATGCAAGACAGATAATGCA
>CAZCKQ010000207.1:1663-3518 GCA_964499315.1 uncultured Eubacteriales bacterium
TCGCATGTCGTTTGCCGCATCCGTGAAAAACGAAATATGCAAGACAGATAATGCAAAGCCGTGCTGCAGGTTATCGGAATTGAAGGCTGCAATCGCCGCGGGCCGACCGGTCGCGGTTGGTCCGGACTCATATTCGTTGAAGGTGGTTACCGAAAACGCCTCATTTGCGAGACGCCTTTTTACTTATCTCAACGAAATCACCGGCATCCGTCCGGAGGTCGTGATCGAGAAGAACCCGAGGCTCAAAAAACATGCGGTATACACTGTCATCGCAGATTTGAACGCATCATGCGCAGCCGATCTTTTAAACGTCAGGGCACCAAACACCAAGGCCTCAACAAGTGCCAAGGCACCAACAAGCGGCGGCAGATCAAGACGGGTATGCTGCGCAAAGGCATTTCTAAGAGGGGCTTTTCTGGGCGGCGGGTCGATCAGCGATCCGGGGAAGGCTTACCACCTCGAAATCAAGAGCCATAACCGCGGTTTTATAGATGAAGTTGTCGCAATATTGCGCCGTTTCGGAATTGGCGCGAAGATCATCAGGAGAAGAGGCTTCGACGTGCTCTATATCAAGGAAGGGGAGGATATAGTCGACTTCCTGAACATTATCGGGGCCCATAACTGCCTCTTCGACATGGAGAATATCAGGGCCATGAAAGAGATGCGCAACAGCGTCAATAGAATCGTGAACTGTGAAACCGCAAACCTTGATAAAACCGTCAATGCGTCTTTGATCCAGGTGGAAAATATGAAACTGATCAAAGAACGCATCGGCCTTGATAACCTCCCGGACGGCCTGAAACAAACCGCCGAGCTTCGTATCAGTTATCCGGACGCGGCTCTGAAGGAATTGGGGAGCCTGCATGAACCGCCGCTCGGCAAATCGGGAGTGTGCCACCGGCTGCGCAAACTCAACGAAATAGCTGCCAATATTAGAAATTCGACAAAAAACGAGATTTTTCATTGAAGGGGAAATACAGCCTTTTGCAGAATACTTCATAGACGATGATTTTCGATAGACGATGATTTTTACGGGAGGGAAGTATTTTGCAAATCAGGTTTACGAGCAGGGGCAATACGTTAATTGCTGTTTTTGCCGGGGAATTGGACCACCATTCGGCCGAATACCTCAGGCACAAACTCGATATGGAAATAATCAAGGCGACCGTCAAAAACGTGGTTTTTGATTTTTCAAAGCTCGTTTTTATGGATAGCTCGGGAATCGGTGTCATTATCGGCAGATACAGGAATCTGCAGAAGCTTAAAGGAAAGCTGGCGATTGCCGGAGCCAGCATCACGATTAAGCGCATACTTGAAATGTCGGGTGTCAACAGGCTCGTTCCCTTGTTCGCAAGCGTGGGGGAGGCGTTGGAATGGGCTTCATGACTGCAGATAGATATACTATTTCACCATGTAAAGGGAGTGTTACTTCAATGGAACCTTTTGAAGGGCAAAAACCAATCAACGAAATGGCTCTGGAGTTTTTGAGCAAATCAAACAATGAAGCGTTCGCAAGGGTGACAGCCGCGGCATTTGTTTCGCAGCTCGATCCTACTCTCGAAGAGATTTCGGACGTCAAGACCGCCGTATCCGAAGCCGTCACAAACGCCATTATCCATGGGTATGAGGGTAAAACCGGATACGTGAGGATGGAATGCCGCCTCTATATAAATTCTGTTATAATAACCATTTCCGACAAGGGTAAGGGCATACCCGACATAGAACAGGCCAGACAGCCTCTGTATACGTCAAGGCCGGACCTTGAACGGTCAGGTATGGGATTTACCATCATGGAAACATTCATGGACAAGGTCGAGATAGTTTCCGGGCCCGATGAAGGGACCGTCATAACAAT
>CAZCKQ010000208.1:0-3452 GCA_964499315.1 uncultured Eubacteriales bacterium
AAGATGTTTCAAATATTCCATATGGGCAGCCCATTCCAAATGAAGTAGCCCAATTGGTGCTTACCAGGAAATTTATATCATTCTCCTTTGCCGCATCGATCCATTGCATTATATTGCTGATTCTGTTTGATGCGACCGGGAAATTCTGAGTATCCTTCCTGTCATGGCATCTTACCGACGGGGCGCCCATTACCTCGATGCCATGCTTGCGGAATTGGGCGGTTAATTCGTCAACCTGCCTTTTTATTTCTTTTCCGTCATAAATCCAGAGCATGACCTTGACTCTCTTATCGAGGGTTTCTAAAAGTGTATCGCTGCAGTGAGACAACATATCGTGCCAGATAACCGGTATCTTTGCCTTACTGCATACGAACTCAACAAGCGCGTTTACATAATTAATAAAAGCCTTTTCTTTGCATCCGTCGTTTAACGTATTACATGTCTCGCACTTGCAAAGGCTCCATACTTCATCGCATCCTATATGAATGTACTTTGAACCGCTATGTTTTTCTATCATTTCCGAAATCAGTGTTTTTACCATCTCCAGAGCTGCCGGTTTTGAAGGACAGAGTTCGCCGATGTCGGTGAAGGTTTCCCTGTACTCCTTGAAGGCGTCATGCTTCAGTACATATTCCAGATGACCGAAGGACTGCTGCAGCGGGATTATTTCGATGAAGTTCTTATCTGCTGCTGCCAATATCCCTTCTATCTGCGCCTCACTAAATGAATATTCCTTATGTCTGAGGAAACTGTAGGTTTTAAAGGGGAATTTATCCTCATATTCAACAATCAATGTATTGATTTTAAAACTTGCCATTTCTTCAATATAGGAAAGTAGATTTTCATATTTGGGGAATATCTGCCTGAGGTCCAAATACATACATCGTCTTTCAATATCCGGCCAGTCTGTAATCTCAAGTTCGGGGAGTTCCCGGCAATCTTCCATTATTTGCTTCAGTGTCTGGATTCCGTAAAACATGCCGTTGGCATCGATCGAATAAATTGAGCATGTCTTTGCTTCAATTTTCAATATATAGCCCTCTTTTTCGCACCCGGTAATAGGATGCTGAATATCTTTCAGGGAATGTTCCATGTCACAGCAAGCTAAAAGATAGTACCCTTTCAGACCTTTTTTTATAGTACATTCGATCACCGCATCATTAAAAATATGTTTTATCAGCCCGGATATCCTTGTGTCTTCCGTTTCTGAAAAGAGGCGGATTCTCGAATAAGTTCTGCAACATGGAGCGCTATCCTCTGAATATTTTATTAATTTGGGCATAGGTATCAGGTTAAGCATACTTTCAATATATAATAAAATGGAAAATTGTTCAATCATACCCTTGGCGAAAACTATTTGGCAATGCTCGACGCAAACAAGAAATATTGATATAATGTAATGAACTAAGCATATATTTTTATCAATATGGGGGTGTAAAAATGGCAGGCTGTTCAGGGAATCGTTATGAGGAAGCGCTCAGGGGATTCGACGAGTTTGTGGCCGATGTTATGGGCGAGTGGAAGGCCCCGGGCATTGCGTTGTCCGTCGTGGAAGGCGATGAGATGATCTATTCCAAAGCCTACGGGATGCGCGATCCTGACAAGGGATTGCCGATGAGGACCGATACGCTTTTCAGGATAGCTTCAAATACCAAGGCTTTTACGACCGCAGCTTTTGCCATACTTGTTGATGAGGGCAAACTTGATTGGGATAAACCTGTAAAGCATTACATACCTACTTTTAAATTGTATGATCCGTATGCCACCGAGCATGTGACGCCGCGTGACCTGATGTGCCATCGTACAGGACTTCCGGATCATAGCTGCGCCATGCGCAACGGTAAACTGAGCCGTGGAGAGATCATGGAACTATTCCGCTATCTTGAACCCAGTTATCCTATCCGTACAAAACTGCAATATAATAATTGGATGTTCACGCTTACAGCCTATTTGACCGAATGCGTGACCGGACAGAGTTGGGATCGTTTTGTTCAGGAGAGGATATTTGATCTGCTTGGTATGAAAACTTCCAATTTCTCATACGCAAAATCCCGACTTACAGGGAATTATGCCGAATGCTTCAGTGAAAGAGACGATGGCGAGATATTCAGATATACCTGGGAAGGCGGAAAGGATCCCGAATATATCGCTCCATGGGCTCCGTCCGGCGCAATAAATTCGAATGCTGATGAAATGGCCAATTGGATGATCATGCATTTGAATAAAGGCAAGTTTAACGGAAAACAGATTATTTCCGAAGCATCGATATATGAGATGCATTGCCCGCAAATGATTGATAACTGGATCACGCCGTACGAAGAACTCGGACAGTCGAGCTGCGGTCTGGGATGGTTCAGTCAGTATTACAGAGGGTACAGGATGGTGCTGCATTCGGGTTTTTATGGGAGTTCGGTCTTCCTTGTGCCTCAATTGAAGATAGGATGCACTTTCTTAGGGTCTCTGAATTTGATTTGGCATAACGCGCCACTGCTGAGTACTGCACTTTCACAGATCATCTTCTTTAAATTCCTCGACCGTTATCTCGGATTGGATGAGATACCATGGCGCGAATGGAGGAGAAATGAAAAGGCGGCTGTATTGGAGATCAACAGGCAGGAGGCGCAGAAGGCAGATTCCGACTATAAGCCGGGAACGAAGCCATCACATGCTTTGGATGATTACTGTGGTGTTTATGAACATCCTGCCTATTTGAAACTCAATATAAAAAAAGACGGGGACAGCCTTATAGCTGACATGAATGGAAGGACATTCACACTTAAGCATTATCATTACGATACCTTCAAGATGTTTGATGATGGTGAGGAATTCTTTATCGCGATTACTTTCCATACGGATGCCAAAGGGCAGGTCAGTACCGCTTCTGCGCCTTTTGAGCCCGCAGTGAAAGATATTATCTTCAACAGGGTATGAGGAAACGCAGATGGAGAGTGCTGTCCTGATACATTTGCCCCACAGTTCAACATACATACCAAAAGCTGAGCGAAGGAGTATCTTGCTCGATGACAGGGATCTGGAGCATGAGCTTCTGTTGCTGACCGACAGGTATACCGATGAGCTTTTTTGCTACAGCAAGGCTAAGGCAGTTATGCACAAGAACAGGTACAGCAGGTTGGTTTTCGACCCTGAGAGGTTCAGGGATGATAGTGCGGAGATGATGTCGGCGTTCGGTATGGGCGCGATATACTCAAAGTCGCTGGACGGCAGGATACTGCGGGATTTAAGTCCTGTCAAACGTGAAAAGATGATGGTGAAATACTATGATCCTTATCACAGGAGGCTCGAGGATAAAATAGGCAGGATCCTTGAAAGACATGGCAAATGCCTGATCATAGACGGGCATTCGTTCCCTTCGATGCCGCTGCCGTTTGAGGCCGATAAAAGTCTTGACAGGCCTGATATATGCATCGGGACGTGTGACTTCCATACTCCTG
>CAZCKQ010000209.1:0-3448 GCA_964499315.1 uncultured Eubacteriales bacterium
AAATTGTTTTCGGCGGCCCCACTCGCAGCCGGCTTGCTGTTCGGCAGCTGGAAGATACTCAGCACCGTCGGGAGGGGCATCTATAAGCTTGAACCTATACACTCGCTCAACGCCCAAGCCGCATCAGCGACCGTTATCCTCGTTTCTTCGCTCCTCGGCAACACCGTGAGCACGAGCCAGATCATTAGTTCGACGGTGACAGGCGTAGGTTCGGGCGAAAGATATAACGCGGTCAACTGGAGGAACGTCGAGAACATCTTTTATTCGTGGATCCTCACCATCCCGATGTCGGCGATCATCGCCGCGCTTTTGTTCTTGCTGCTTAAGCTGGTAGTTATTGATATTTAAATATTGAGAGGAGTATAACGTGATGAATATTTTAAAATGGATATTCCCTCCGGCGGAGGACTTTTACCAATTGCTGGCCGACCAATCGGCAAAGACACTTGAAGGCATTCAGCAGCTTGCGGAGTACATGCATTCGGGTGATATTGAGATAGGCAAGCGCGTTATTGCCATTGAAGAAGAAGCCGATGAGTTGAGGCGTATAGTCATAGATTCGCTTGACAAGACTTTCATCACACCCTTCAGCAGGGAAGATATATTCCAGCTTTCCGGAGCTATAGACGACATCATAGATTACGGAAGGACGACCATGGAGGAAATGGAGATATACGAGCTCAAGCCCGACGAATACCTGTGCGATATGGTGGATGTTTTGCTCGAAGCCACAAAATGCCTCAACAGCGCAGTTTCCCACTTAAAAAAGCACAAGACGATATCAAATGAATACTCGGTCAAGGCAAAAAACCTTGAAAACGAGATGGAGACAAAATACAGGGTAAATCTGTCAAGGCTCGTAAAGAATGAAGAATTTGCATACGTCTTCAAAATGAGAGAGGTATACAGGCACTTGAGCAACCTCGCCGATAAGATCGACCTGGCTGCCAATGTCATAGGCCATATCATCGTCAAGACTATCTGATACGACCTATCTAATACAACCCAGCGGTTATTTCCGGGCAATCGGCCGCACATTATATCCATGTTATAATCTGTGCATGAGGTATATTATTTGTTATGCGTGTAAAAAGGGTTAATAAATTCAGAAATGAAAGAAGGAAAAAATGCAGGAAGCTCGTGTTTTTTGCTTTCTTCCTGCCTGTCTTCGTACTACTGGCCAGTTATGTCGTTGCGATGATCTTCATTGTCCCGGCCTTTTCCAAATGATTCAATATTCGCCAATAATATCAATACTCGACTACAGATCCGTCCCAGAAGAAGTATATATAGCTTGAAATTTTGTTTTGACCATATAGCGACATGGCAGCACGCACATAAAATTCGATCTGCCTCCGGTAGGCTTGTTTGATTTCAGCATGCTTCCCCTTGGGGATATAATCGGTTTTATAATCAAGCAGCACCATCCCGCCGGCGTCTTCAAAAAGGCAATCAATCATACCCTGGACAAGTATCTTCTCTTCCGCCGGTTCCCGGTCCTTCGGGGTATTATCCTTCAGGGTATCATCCTTCAGGTCGGGAAATACCTCGCGATAAGGCATTTCTATAGTAAAAGGCACTTCTCTTGATATTCTGTCGGCTTTGAGCATGCGAATGCCGAGAGGCGTACTGAAAAACCGCGCGATTTTCATTATATCCACAGAATCGGCTTCAGCCATTGTCAGCATATCATTTGCCGCCATCCTGACGACCTGTGAACGCAATTCATCTATTACCGCCTGTAATTCTTTATCCCTTATATCCCTTAGACTGGCCAGATCCAGGTGTTGCATGACGAAATGAAGCGCAATCCCTTTTTCAATTGGTGTCAGTCCTTCGGTCTCTTCGATGAAGAATGGTCTTTTGGCTGCGATCGTACGCGGCGGGACGCCCTGCGCATATGCCTGTTGATATGCCTGTTGAAACGGAGGCTCTGCCGCATCGGCATATCTTTTTAATTCGGTAACGGATATCTTTGCCGGGATCATTGCGCGGTATGCGCGCGGATACTCCCAGCCAAGACGTCTGAACACCTCGTAACGGTACCGCGGGGATTCTTCACCGCCTGGAAGAATACCGGCAATATCCGCTGCGGATCTGCCGCCCTTCGCCGCGGCAAACTGCCTCGCGGGCCATATGTTCACCGTCCAGAACGGATTGTTGCATATAAAGGCTCCGGACGGCAATACGGCGCTTCCTATCCAGTCCATCAGGTTTGATGCATCCAGAATCCCGTGGACAGGTAACCTGCCGCCTTCGGGACTGTCGGGACAATCGCCGGACATATTATGAGACGCCCATTTTTGCAGAGAGGCCTCCGGATTACTCAATGAGGCTGTTATTATCAGTTTGTCACGCGCCCTTGTCAACGCGACGTAAAGTATCCGCATTTCTTCGGAAAGGGCCTCCAGCTTGAGCTTATATCTCACCGCGAGCTTTACCGCTGTCGGATATCTGATTCTTCTGTCGGCGTCAACATACTCCGGACCATAACCAAGTTCATGGTGCAGCAATATCATCCTGTTCATGTCCTGGTAATTGAATCTTTTTGCGCAGCCGGCCAGAATGACCACCGGGAATTCCAGCCCTTTACTCTTGTGGACGCTCATGATCCGCACAACGTCCTCATTTTCACCAAGCAGCCTGGCGCTGCCCATATCGCCGCGCCCGAGCCTTACTTTCTCAATAAAAGTAATGAAATTGAACAGTCCTTTATAGCTGGTTTCTTCGAATCTCCTGGCCCTCTCAAAAAAGATGCGGAGGTTTGCCTGCCTTTGAAGGCCGCCGGGCATGGCGCCCACATAACTGTAGTATCCGGTGTCTTCGTACAAATACCAGATCAGTTCCGATGTCGACATATACTGCGACCTGACCCTCCAGGCAGCGAGCTTTTCGAGAAATGACGCAGCCTTGACGCCTATTTCGCTGCTTTGCTCATTGCTTTTCAGAGCCGCATATTCAAGTGCCGTGAAAAAATCGGTACCTTTGCTATTGATCCTGATAATTGCCAGTTCTTCCGGTGAAAACCCGCCTACAGGAGATCTCAGGACTGCAAGCAGGGGAATATCCTGCCTTGTGTTATCGATGACCTGCAGCAGCGAAATCATGGTACGGACTTCAACTGCCTCGAAATAACCTGAATTAGTATCGGCAAAAACAGGGATGCCTGCCAGGGACAATTCTTCGGTAAATACATCGGACCAATCCTTTGTCGCCCTCATGAGTATCGCCACATCCCTGAACCTGACAGGTCTGTATCCGGAATCTTTGCTGTCGAAGATCCTGAACCTGTCCGAATCAACCATTTCCTTGATTTTAGATGCCGCCAGCCTGGCCTCGAGTCTGGCTGAACCATCATCCGCAGACGGATCGCGACCATCCGCTGCGACGGTTATGTCTTTCATGTCGATCAGGTGCAGTTCGACAGGCCCGCCGCACTCTATCCCTT
>CAZCKQ010000210.1:0-3439 GCA_964499315.1 uncultured Eubacteriales bacterium
TTCAGCTGATTGCAGATATATACTAGAGAGAATTCTTTCCGCATGATATCGCAAAAGGCGTCAAGCCGGCGGAATATTCGCTGCTGCAGAACTACATCGAAAAAAGGATGGAGAGCAGGGATATCCTCTGGGTTCGCATCGAAAAGGCCGCCAAAGGTGAATTGCCGCTGAGGAGCGCCCTTGGCAACACCGCCAACGCGGACAATATCAGTTATACATCGGTGGAAAAACTTGATCAACTGATCAATGCCATTGTTTATAATAAAACTGCAAATATGTACATCAATACCATAAATAACGGGTGCATAAGCAACCTGCCGGCCGATTGCTGTATTGAAGTCCCGGGCGTCATAAACGCTTCGGGTGCTCTGGGATGCTGCATGGGGCCTCTGCCTGACGGCGTCGCCGGGCTCATGGCGCCGCACGCGTATATCCAGAAACTTACCGTCAAGGCGGCGATGGAAGGATCGAGGGAACTTGCGCTGCAAGCCTTATGCCTCGAGCCGATGTGCCATTCAATGAAGATAAGCGAGATCAGGAGCATGCTCAACGATCTCCTCGAATCGCAGCCTGAATGGTTGCCTAATTTCTTCCGTTAAGCTCATATCAATATGGTTAGAGGGATAGGCTGAATGGGTCCTAAACAAAATGCGTTGAGGATAATCAAATTTGATAATCCCGAGAGAGTGATGGGCGGCGTACCGCAATATCAGGCTTGCTTTAACGGCTGCAACCATGAAGGTTATTACGGCGGCGGCCATGATTGCGCTGTGGGGACCAAATGGACCGATATCTGGGGGACCGAATGGCATAAGGAACATGAAGGTGTGATGGGTTTTCCGCGGGGGAATCCCCTTGCCGAAGTCGGCAACTTAAAGGGGTATGTTTGGCCCGATCCCGACGATGAGCGTATTTGCGGACAGATCTACAAAATGGCAAATGAACGTCCCGGGGACGCATCGGAATCCTTTCTGGGCGGCAGCCACAGGGATACGTTATGGGAAAAGGCCTACATGATCGTCGGCATGGAAAACATGATGGCATACTTTTATGAGGAGCCCGAATATGCAAAAGAAGTGCTCCACAAGATAATGGATTTCCATCTCGGCATTGCGAGGCATTATATCAAAATCGGGGTTGAGATGGTCAACATGTCGGACGACCTTGGGACGCAAAGCAGCCTTATTGTCAGCCCTGGAATAATCCGGGAGTTCTTTGTACCCGAATACCGGAGGCTGTTCAATTTCTACAAGGAAAGAAATGTGCTCATCGAGTTGCATTCATGCGGAAAAATCGAAGAAGTCCTGGAGACATTTATTGATCTTGGCGTCGATATACTCAATCCTGTACAGGCGAGCGCAAACGACCTTGACAAGGTCAGGTCGGTCACTCAGGGACGGATGGCTCTGCATGGCGGCATAAGCTCCGCCCTTATAATGAGAGGCCCCGAATCGGAGATTATCAGCGAGGTCCGCAAGAGGATGCTGCAGCTGGGCGAGAAGGGCGGATATTTCTGCTCCAACGACCAGGGAATGCCGTTCCCTAAAAACCATATCGATGCGATGAAAGAGGCAGTTGAGAAATACGGCGTTTATCCGTTGAGTATGAGTATACAATGAAATCATAATTGAAGGAGAGAATTAAAATGACAACCAATCTCGCACCGCTATTTGACAAAAAAACAAAGGATCATATCATCAGCAGCGCGCTGAAAGTACTCAAGGAGATAGGCATAGAATGCAGTCATGAAAAAACTGTGGAAATGCTGCAGGGCAAGACCAAAATTGATTATGTCGGCGGGAGGATGCGTCTCGATCCCGATGCGGTAATGTCGTACATCGATAGCAAGAAAACGCCTGAAGACGATAAAGATAAGGAATTCGGCATGGTCGGGCCGTGGTGTTCTTTCGAGATATGCGATCCTGTTACCGGGGACATCAGACCTCCGTCGGAAGCGGAAGTTATAAACGCGGCAAAACTCATCGATAGCATCACTGTAGGCTGGGGGCCTTTCGGCGGTTGCGTTCCGATGTACGTCAGCGGCGTACCCGCAAGGCTTGCAACTCTGAAGGCTGAACAGATAGCTGTCACTTACACCCGCAAGATGGGAGGCAAGCTGACCGTAACCGACAGGGACGAGATTGAGCTGATCACAGGGATGTACAAGGTAGCCGGCAGGAGGTACAAACTGGCTCTCCAGGGTATGATAAGTCCGCTGAGGCTCAATACCGAGATCATGGATACGTTCTTCGAACAGGACGGGAATAAGGCTCTTGATATGGAGATATCATGCGCCATCCCGATGTCCGGAGCCACAGCCCCTGTGGTATTCCCCGCAGGTCTGATACAGTGCGTGGCTGAGGCAATGGCCGTGGACTTCATATTCAACCTTTTGTCAGACCGTAAATTCGATTCACTGGTCGTGAGGCTCGAGCCGTTTGACATGAAGAGCAATAATATCGTGTTCGGATCACCCGAATGGTGCGTGCTCAACAGGGCGTGCGTGGAACTGGAAGGCGAACTCAGAGGCCGTCCGAGGAGATATGGCGTGTTCAGGAGCAACAGCAGGAGGTTTGATGCGCAATCGGTAATCGAAGGCTCTATGGTTGTCTTGTTTCAGGCGCTAAATGGCGTCAGGAAATTCGGCGCGGTGGGGCAGCTGTGTGTGGACGAGGTATTCAGCCCGCTTCAGGCGGTCCTGGATATCCAGATATTGAAATATGTGAAGAGAGTTTTGGCTGACTTTAATGGAAGCTGGGACGAAGAAGCCGATTACATGAGCATTCTGCGCGAAGGCATAGCCGACGGCACCTTTATGGGACACGACACTACCGTGGAGAATTTCAGGAAGTTCTACAGCTACGATCATTTGTTCAAGTATTGCAACCTGAACTCGTGGAGGAGCGATGGGATGAAAGGGCTCGAGGACGATGCGCGTGAAGAGCTGAAGCGGATCGTCGACAGTCATGATTTCGAGCTGGATGATGCCAAAAAAGCCGAGATCGCCAGAATTTATTCGGAAGGGGAAAAACTCTTCCTTAAATAATTTAAACTTAGATAATTTAAATAACTTATATAATATTGAAAGAAGGCGAAGGTGGATATGGAGAAATTCAAAATCGCTCTTGTCCAGCAGCATAGTGAAGTCAGAAACAAGCAAATGATTCTTGAAAACACTATCGGATGGGTAAAGAAAGCCAAGCAAAAGGGCGCGGAATTGGTATGCTTTCCTGAACTGAGTTTTACCGGGCATATAGGCGACGTCTCAATGATAGACACCGCCGAGGAAGTTCCCGGCGGCAGATGCGCAAGCGAGATGATCAAACTCGCTAAAGAACTGGATATATCTATATGCGCGGGCATTGCCGTACTTGATAGGGGTATACATTATAACACCCGGTTCCTGGGCGGTCCGGTAGGTTTTGTCGGGAAGCAGCGC
>CAZCKQ010000211.1:0-3434 GCA_964499315.1 uncultured Eubacteriales bacterium
GGTGACGTTATGCTGCTCAGCGTCATTATACCCTTTATATCCGTCATTATGACGGCCATGCAAACCAGGCTTACCAGAAATATGGCGACGCTTCCGGATAAACCGCTGAAACTGCCGATATAGGCGCTCGTACCGGCAATCATCGCACAATATATACATATCATGAAAGCCGTCACGAAGATCCTGATAATCCGGCCTATAAACCTGCCGGAAATCGGAAACACCAATTGGTCAAAATCAGTTATTCGATCGGCATATACTTTACTTAAAACAACATATCCGACGATTGAAAACAGAATGGAGGCAAGAATTATCCCATAAAAGCCGCCTTCGGCGTATCTGGTGAAAAACCTGGTCAATTCCTGCCCCGAAGCAAAGCCGGCGCCTATAACCGAAGCCGAATACAGGCCTGCGATCCTCAACGCGCTTACCACTGTATTCCGATGTCTGAAGAGCATAAAAAAGCTCCTTCATGGATTATTAATTAATCCTATGAAGGAGCTTTATTATTAATGAAGCCTATTTGGATTTCGGATTGCTGTTCAGGAAATCGACCAATTTCTTGTATGAATCCCGTATGCCTTCCGGCTCGTCGAATTTCTTTTTCGCAACAACCATCCCGGTATACTTGCCATCCCTCATAACGTAATAATAATCCTCGTCTTTCGGTATAAACTCCACCTTCACCTTGAAGGGCTCCTTTTTTAGGTCATAAGTGATAGTTATCTCAGCGTCTCCCACAGGATTTGCGCCCAGTTCAATATCACTCAGCGTTATCCCTATCAATGCCTGATAGTAATTACGGAACGGCTGTTTATCATCCTCATTTTTCGCCGTCGCATCCCTGCCGTTAAAGTAAAACTTATCATTGCCTTTGTTATCAGGATCCGCCTCGATATCGCATGTCGCAACGTATCCGTCCATTTCGACCACAACCTTGCTGACATCGCCGATGTATGGGATATAGGCAAAGACCTCAATAACCTCTTTCAACGGCTTATCCAGGAACGTATACGCGTCAAGCCTTAATGTGAATATGTCGTTGCTGTCTCCAAGTTTGGCGTAAATAACGGCATCTTTGGTTTCATGTTTTCCTAATTCAAGTCTTATCTTTTTGGTTGGTATCTGAACCTCAAACGCATAAGCAGGCTTATCAAGCCCATATTTCGCAAGGTCAGTAGCACCTTCCTCGACATACTCAAGAGCTCTCGACTGAACTATCGCGTCAAACATCGGTTGAATAGTACCCAGATTAGCGTTGTTTTCTACCGGTGAAGTAATCTTCCAGTACTTATCATCCTTCACTAGTGTGAAAAAGCTCGTTCCGTTTCTATCCATCGATAACCCAATAATATCATCGGCCACGAATGTGAAAAGCTGCTTATCCTTCAGTAAGAGCCTCGAGATTAATATATCTTCAGCGGTATAACTATCAATGGTGTATA
Source organism: uncultured Eubacteriales bacterium (assembly GCA_964499315.1). Classification (GTDB taxonomy): domain Bacteria; phylum Bacillota; class Clostridia; order Acetivibrionales; family CAYWGM01; genus CAYWGM01. Next base: position 1,446 of record CAZCKQ010000211.1, read on the forward strand.
CCGTGCTGCTTCCAACCTCCCTGAAATAGTACGCATACCCCGTATCAGTCTTTCTGCCCATTTCAAAAGATCTGGAACTGCCATCCTTAAGATCGTATTTTATCGTATCAGGTTTGTCAAAGCCATAAACAGCGATATCCTTATCAGGTATTTCACCGATGGTTTTGTCAACTACGATTGTCGACAGGCCCGACACAATACTATCAATGACACTTAAATCGACGTTCAGATCGGTAGGGGAAACCACTTCCCATTTGGGGGATTCCGCCGTGCTTAGCTCTTCATCGCTTTTTAAACGCTTGAATTCAAAAATACCGTTTTTGTTTCGTATCGTTAATCTACTTATATCGTCGGTTTTTGCTGAAAAAATTCTTACAAAATCCGTACCGTCATCTCCAGGCGTATTGCCTTTAATAGCGCTGAAGACAAAATACGCCACTGTTATCAAAGCAAGCACAGCTATGAGTATTATAGCGTTTTTATAAAACTTCATAGATGCCTCCTCTTCAGATAAACATACATACCGAATCCAAGTATCAGCAGCGGAAGCACCGCCACGACCATGATCCCTGTAACCGTAGCCTGCGTCGCATTGATCGTCAGCGCATTGATATGGTATGCCTTCGGCGCTATGACCGTTTCATTCGCCCTGTCCTGCATCCATGAAAGCGAACTGAGGAAAAAGTATAAACCATTGGAATATGAACTGCCATACTGGCTTTCCGCATCATCCGAGATAAATGACGCGTTGCCTATTACAAGGAGCTTCACCGGCTTGGATCCTCCCGTGTAATCTACGGCAACTGCAATATCGAGCGGTCCCTGGAGATCATTGCCTTTAGTCTTGTCTATCAGTTCGCCGACACTCTTGCCGCTGCTCGTCGCCAATGGAATAACGGTAATATACGGTTTCGCATTATTCAGTATTTTGATGCTTCTCGATCCACTTAGGAGCATTGGGAAACTATCAGGTTGTATCTCGCTGCTTTTTACACCGACAACTATGGTATAAGGATCATTGGGCACATGCAAGCTCTCATCGTTTTCCTTTACCTTATCGTTGTTTATAGCGAGATTATAATCCATGAGGAATTTATTGACCTCGTTAAACTCCGGACCGTTCTCCATCGAGTCGAAAAGGAAAATGACGTTACCGCCTTTTTTCATATAATCCGCCAGTTTTTCCCTTTCCTTTACCACCAGGTCTTCCTGCGGAGAAGCCAGAACCACGATTTCAGCATCCTCCGGCACTTCGGATTTGAGCAGGAGGTTAAGAGGCTGTACTGCGTAATTGTTCATTTCGATAACCTCTTTTAGCCTGGTAAAATCAGTGTCGAGCGACAACTCCTTATGACCTTCTATAAAGTAAATGGTCGGGGTCTTTTCTGATGTAACGAACTTGATCGCCCCGGTGAATCCCTGTTCCGCCGTTGATCCTGTTTTATAAGGCTGCAAGCTTTGCTGGTCCAACTCAGCGCTGAAAAGATTGTAGTATGACAGCTTCTTCGCTTTACTGCCGCATTTCACCAAAAAATCGTTCTGCTCAAGATCATACAGATTATCAGGATCGATCTGTTTTATAAAACCGGGATTCCTGTCCGGATCCTCAATCTTAGTCTTTATATGCGGATATTTCTCATAAAGATTCAAAATATCCAGCACTTCCTTGTATTCACCGCCCGCCGAAACGGTTCCCTCGTCAAAGAGACCATAAATTATTACATCCTTATCAAGCTCCTCGAGTATCTGCTTTGATGCAGGCTCCAACGAAAATAGCCTGTTCGGCGTCAGGTCGACCTTCAGATCCGCCAAATCGACAACCATGTTTAGTACGACCGCAAGCGCGATGATCGCGATAATCAAGATGATGGAATTTGAACCATACTTCATTTTGCGGCTGTATAAAATCTTCCTGAGTAAGGCCGGGATATCGTTAATCTGAAATTTGCTCTTATACTTATCCATTCCGCATCACACCTAACTCCAGCG